>NZ_JASFYE010000003.1:0-65249 GCF_030055425.1 Methanothermobacter sp. | reverse complement strand
CCGTCTGCTTCTCAGTGAACCACCGATCCCAGGTAAGATCGTTAACATGGTTTCTGCAGGATTATCCGTCTGCTTCTCAGTGAACCACCGATCCCAGGTAAGATCGTTAACATGGTTTCTGCAGGATCCAGTTGAACCATCAGTGAAGATATTCAGGAAAATATTATCTCATCGAGGACGTAATCCTCCCATTCCCTTTCACCAAGGGCTATCTCAAGTTCCGATGGGTTAAGGAGTGGCCTATCATAAATCTGTGAGTCGTCAATGGCAATCCTCGGGCAAGCGGTAACCACGAACGCCTCGATATCCCTGAATGGCAGCAGTGCCTCTGGTGATACATTTTCAAGCAGGAATATGAATGCATCCCTTCCAGCAGACTCCAGCTTCCTCTTTATCTCAATGGCCAGTTTGAATCTCCTCTGTCCCTCCTTTGATGAGACTATTATCCCCCACCTCCTGGCGGAGGAGGCCCTGTTTATCCTTGCGAATCTGATCCTGAGGACCCTATCTGCAAATTCATCCACTCTCCTTACTTCGCCATGGTAGGGGTCAGCCACCACAACATCCCTTCCTGTTAAAAGTTTTATGCCCAGTGGATGGAAGTTTCCGCTTCCAATGAAGAGGTATGCGTCTGCATCGGTATCCCTGATGGCTGAAAAGTTACACCCGAGTACCTGGCCCTCGGCGGTGTTTACCCCTCTGCCCCTAACCACTTCAAAGCCCCTCTCCTCAAGGAAGGACGCTGCCTCATCAAGGAGGTGGAGGTGCTGTGCGGTTGTTGCAAGGCCCACCCTTTCGTGGCCATCCAGCAGACGGGCGGCATCCTCAAGGACACCCCTTATATCAACCCCTGAACGGGCCTCAATGAATATGACGGGCACCTCATAGTCAATGGGAAACGGTGTATGACCGTAGTGGATTATGAGATCAACCATGCCCTTCATCTTCCTGTCTGAAACATCACATGCACCGAAGCATGGGTCTGCAGATATAACAGCTGTCGCATCCGTTTCTGATTCTATAATCTCTGCAAGTTCAACAGCCCTTGTTTTAAGTCCCTCAGGAAATTGGAGTCCAACAAAATCTGCTTTGAGGCGCTTTATTTCCCTGATAACCCTTTCTGTTTCAAGATCATAGAGTGACATTTAATCATTCAGCCCCCCATCCGGGATGTCCTCAACGGTGACCCGCCCGTCAACAACATCCACCTTCACAAGGCTCCTTACAGTGAACCCTGTCCTCTCCTTCACCACCCTTGAGCCCTCACCCTTATCTATGACGGTTACAACGTCCACAACCTCCACTTCCATTTCCCTGAGGGCCTCAAGGACAGCCAGCAGTGTCCCGCCGGTACTCACGACGTCATCGATTACCATTACACGGTCGTCCCCATCAACACCGTTTATGTAAAGTTCTCCCTCACTGTAACCTGTCATCTGGTGGACCGCGACCTCCCCGGGGAGGCCGTACCTCCTTTTTCTTACAACAACAAATGGAATGCGGGTTTTGAGTGATAGCACCGTGGCATGGTGTATACCCATGGCCTCAATGCACACTATCTTATCCACACTGCCTGGATCCGGGTTGAATCTCCTCACTATTTCATCTGCAATTTCCTCAAGGATTTCAGGCTCTGTGAGCGGTATTCCATCAGTTACAGGGTTAACAAAGTAGTCATACTCCCCCTTCTTTATTACAGGGGAATTTCTGAGGCTTTCCTTTAGTTTATCAAGCATTTTTCAATCACCCGTTATGGTCTGTGAACAGTGATGATAACCTGACTGTTTCGGTGTATCAAAAGCGGCACAGGATACGCTTTATAAAGGATCTTAATATATAAGTTGGCCCCAACAATAGTTAATGATTACTGATCACTGCAGGTGAAACTATGCTTGGAAATCTGGGCAGGAGTCTCAGTAAAACTATGAAAAAACTGGCAGGGATGACCATAGTTGATGAGGAGGTCGTGAAGGAAGTCATTAAGGATATACAGAGGGCCCTGATCCAGTCTGACGTTAACATAAAACTTGTATTCAACCTTTCAAAATCAATAGAGGAGCGGGCTCTTAACGAGGAGCCCCCAAAGGGGATAACACCCAAGGAGCACATCATAAGCATAGTCTACGAGGAGATGGTTAAGCTCCTTGGTGAAAGGTCCCATGAATTAAAGATAGAGGAGAAGCCCTACCGGATACTCTTCCTGGGGCTCCAGGGGAGCGGTAAAACAACAACCATCGGTAAACTTGCAAGGTACCTGCGTAAGAAGGGTTTCACCGTGGGTGTGGTCTGTACAGACACCTGGAGACCCGCGGCCTTTGAACAGCTGAAGCAGTACACAGAGGGCCAGGATATCAGTGTCTACGGGGACCCTGAAAACAAAGACGCCCTTGACCTTGCAGAGAAGGGGCTTGAAAGGTTTCAGAAAAAGGATGTTATCATATTCGACACCGCAGGAAGGCACAAGGAGGAGAAGGACCTCCTCAGGGAGATGGAGGAACTCTCGGCCGTCATTAAACCCCATGAGGCTATACTCGTAATCGATGGGACAATCGGTCAGCAGGCAAGGGAACAGGCCCTTGCATTCAGGGCGGCCACAGATATCGGGTCGATAATCATTACAAAGCTTGATGGGTCAGCCAAGGGTGGAGGTGCACTCTCAGCGGTTGCAGAGATTGGTGCCCCCATCAGGTTCATAGGTACCGGGGAGCGGATAGATGACCTGGAGGTATTCGACCCTGAAAGGTTCATATCAAGGCTTCTTGGAATGGGGGACCTCAAGAGCCTCCTTGAAAAGGTTGAGGAGGTCTCAGATGAGGAACTTGCTGAGGAATCCCTAGACGCCATACTATCCGGGAAGTTCACACTGAAGGATATGAGGGTCCAGTTTGAGATGATGGGCAAGATGGGGCCCCTGCAGCAGGTCATGAATATGCTCCCGGGTGTCGGGAAACTCCCCAAGGATGCCACAAAGATGACCGAGGAGACCATAAGGAAGTACCTTATCATAATGGACTCCATGACAGAGGAGGAACTGGAAAAACCCGACATAATCAAGCAATCCCGGATCCGGAGAATATCAAGGGGGTCAGGTACCCGGAACGAAGACGTCAAGGAACTTTTAAAGTACTACAGGGTCACCAGGAAGGCCATGAAGGGCCTTGGCAGAAGGAAGATGGGTGGCCCCATGGGTCAGCTGATGAGGCAGTTCATGAGGTAGATCTGATTTAAACCAGGAGAATTAAAATGGACGTTCAGGAAAGACTTGATGCCATCTTGGATATCACAGACTCTAAAATATGTCCTCACTGCCTTGGAAGACGTTTTTTTGACGTCATGGAGGGTCCTGGAAATCGCCTGAGGGGTGAAAGGCTTGTTGAAAAATTTTCACTTCATCTGGAAGGCCCCTGCCTGGTATGTGGCGATGTGTTTGAGAGGCTCGATGAGGCTGCCCTGAGGGTCAGGGAGAAGGTGGATGACCTAAACCTGGAGTACTCATCGGTACTTGTGGGTACAAGGCTCCCTGATGATGTGCTCAGAATTGATGAAGAGATAAACAGGCGCCTTGGAGTCCAGGTGGAGGGTGTCAAAAGGGAGGTGAACCGTGAACTCGGCAAGAGGGTCACCTCCATCCTCCAGTGTGGTGCGGACTTTGAATCGCCGGACCTTGTAATAACTGTTGATCTGAGGGGGCAAATAAGGGTCCATGTTCAGATAAACCCCATCTTCATTGAGGGACGATACCGTAAACTTGTCCGCGGTATACCCCAGACAAAATGGCCCTGCAGGAGCTGCCGCGGGAGGGGGTGCAGCAGGTGTAATTATACCGGTAAAATGTACCCCACATCCGTGGAGGAACTCATATCAGAACCTGTCCTCGAGGCAACAGGGGGAAGTGACAGTAAGTTCCATGGCTCCGGCAGGGAGGATGTGGATGTGCGGATGCTTGGAACCGGAAGACCCTTCGTGCTGGAGATTAAGGAGCCGGCAATCCGCACACCAGATCTGAGGGCACTGGAGGATGAGATAAACAGAAGAGCCAGGGGCATGGTTGATGTGGCTGATCTGAGGTTCTCCTCAAGGAACCGGAAGGTGGAACTGAAGGAGTCATCAAGGAAAAAATACAAGGTCTACCGTGCCATTGTTGAACTCGAGGGTGCCGTTTCTGATGAGGATCTGGTAAAGCTTGAGAAACTTGACCTGATAAGGCAGCGGACCCCGTTGAGGGTTTCACACAGAAGGGCTGACAGGATCAGGGAACGCAGGGTCCTTGACATATCCTGGAAACGCCTTGACGATCACCTGGAACTCATAATAAAGGCTGAGGGTGGGCTGTACATAAAGGAACTGATCTCAGGGGACTCGGGCCGTACAGATCCCAGTGTGAGCAGCATCCTGGGCGTACCTGCAAGGTGCGCCAGCCTTGATGTCCTTGAGGTAGGGGAGGCCGCATGAAGATTCATCTGACCCGGCAGACAAGCCTGATGATGGTCTCCCCTTAAACCTGAAAGATCCCCTGACCTGAGGAAAAATATATATTTATGGAAATGTTAAATACAGAACTTATAAGTTTAGATGTCTGATTCTTGTAAGGTTTTAATGACTTTTACAAGCCATCACAGGCTTTTATGGAGGTTAAAAAATGAGAAGATCAAGAGGTTTCAGAAGTAAAACAAGACACAAGCTTCAGAAGGTTAAAAGACCTGGAAGATCAAACCCGATAACAAGGAAGATCCAGAGCTTCAGTGAGGGTGACCTTGTACACATAATAATAGATCCAAGCATCCACAGGGGCCAGCCACACCCCCGCTTCCATGGTAAAACAGGCCGTGTTGCCGGTATGATGGGCAGATCATATGTGGTGTCCATAAGGGACGGTAACAAGGAGAAACAGCTTGTGGTGAGGCCAGAGCACCTTCAGATGCAAGAGTGATTCCCATGATAGGGAAAAAGGTTCTGGAAAGTGAACCTGTTTCAATGGCAGAGGTTAAGGAGATACTCGAAAAATTCGGGGAAGAACATGAGCTCACCTACGAGCAGAACCTTGTCCTTGACCATGTAACCCGCTTTTCAAGGCTTGACCCTGAAACCAGCAGGAGTCTCATTGAGGAACTGATGGGTATCCCCAACATAAAGAGGAGGCATGCTGTCAAGATCGCAGATATCATGCCTGTGGACCTATCGGACCTCCGTTTAATCTTTGCCAAGGAAAGGGTTCCCATAAAGGCAGAGGACCTGCCAGGCATACTCGAGGTAATAGATAAATACCGGGTCGAATAAAAATAATATCTGACCTGAAAAATTAGAGTATGTGATTTCATGGAAGAGTACGCTATCATACTGGATTACCTTCCACTTGGCTACGTGAGTGAAGGTTTCGGTACATTCAAGAAGAGGCCTGTTGCCCAGGCTCTAGGAAAGGATGAGTTCACCCTCCTTGAGTTAACACCTAGGCCAGATGTTGACCTTGAGATTCATGAGGAGGTCTACATAGGTAAGGGTAAAAGGGATAAGATAGCCAGGATCAACAGGAGACTCCGGCACAATGAACTCACGGCCACGGCCAGGGTTGAACTGCCCTACGTCATTGAGGAAATAATAAAGTCCAACGAGGACAGGTTCGTGCGTTTCTTCAATGAGGCGGGCCCCATAAGCACCAGGCTTCATCAGCTTGAACTTCTTCCAGGAATCGGTAAAAAACATATGTGGGATATCCTGAAGGCCCGTGAGGAAAAGCCCTTTGAGAGTTTTGAGGACATAAAGAACAGGGTCCCGATGCTATCAGACCCTGTTAAACTCATCGTCAGGAGGGTCCTCATGGAACTGGACGTTGAGGGCGCCAAGCGGGGAAAAAGGAAGTACACAATATTCACAAGACCTCCCCAGAAGAAGAGGGACTGATTTTAACCCAATAACCAATTTATTTTATGACGGGACTCTACAGAGAGACAAGGGACGTTCTGAGGAAGTACGGTGTCAGGCTCAGAAGGAGTCTGGGGCAGAATTACCTTGTTGATGACGGCAAGAGGCGGCGCATACTGGGATATGCCGATCTGGGGGCCGATGATCACGTCCTGGAGATAGGGGCCGGCATAGGTACACTGACACTCCCCATGGCAGAACTTGCTGGTCATGTCACCGCAATCGAAAGTGACCCATTCATTGCAGGGATCCTTGCCGATAGAATAAAAGTGGACAACGTGGATATCATCGTTGGTGACGCCCTTAAGGTTGATTTTCCCGACTTCAACAAGGTTGTATCCAACCTGCCCTACCAGATATCCTCCCCTGTAACCTTCAGGCTTCTGAGGCATGAATTCGAGCTGGGGGTCCTCATGTACCAGAAGGAGTTTGCTGCAAGGATGGTTGCAGAGCCAGGTACACGGGATTACTCAAGGCTCTCCGTAATGCTGCACTTCCTTGCAGAGGTTCAGATAGTTGATTACCTCAAACCGGGCTGCTTCTTCCCGAGGCCCCGTGTTGACTCTGCAGTCGTGACTTTAAGGCCCACGGGGTTCAGGCTCCCGGCACTTTTTGAGGATGTGTGCCGTGCCCTCTTTCAGCACAGAAAGAAAAAAACCTCCAAGTCACTCAGGGAGTCATTCCACGAGATAAAGGCCGACCTGAACTTCAGTGAGGTTCTGGATGTTCTTCCATCTGAGATACTTGAGAAGAGGGTCTTCCAGCTGAAGCCAGAGGAGATACTTGAGATTACAGAACGCGTTGAGGAGCTATCATCGCCCTCATGAGCACCAGGACCTCTCTCAAGTGCACCACAATAGAAAAATATAAATATTATGTAAACTATTTTTTACATGGTGGTTGTTTTGATAATAGCAAGACCCGAATGGTTTGGAAGAAGAAAGTATGGTGGCTGGGGAGTTTCAGTTAAAACCTGGCAGGGCGCTGTATACCTGGCATCTGTGCTTCTCATCCTTGTAGCGGTCCAGCTCCTGCCCCTCAGCACCATGGCAAGAATATATGTGACGGCCGCATGGCTGGTATTCCTCTTCCTTGACATGTTTGATGTCATGTGGAAGGTCAGGAGGGATGAAAGGGAATACCTCCACGAGGCAGTAGCCGAGAGAAACGCGGCCTGGGCCATGATGCCTGTCCTTGTTGTGGGAATATTCATCCAGCTCATCTCAAGTTCCCTTAAGGGTGACCCCTACGTGGATCCAGTCCCGGTTATTGCACTGGTTGCAGGGGTTATCGCCAAATCAGTGACAAACTATCGCCTGGAGAGGGAAAATTGAAAACCCTGATAAGGGAATACAGAAATAAACTTGGACTGACCCAGGAGGAACTGGCAGAGATGGTGGGGGTTACAAGGCAGACCATAATAGCCCTTGAGAGGGGGCGCTACAATCCCTCCCTCATCCTCGCCCACAGGATCACAAGGGCCCTCAGGGGGGAGCACATCGAGGATATATTCCTCCTTGATGAGGATGGTTGAAATGATAAGGTACGGTGATCTGAAAATCGAAACATGCAGGGACATATATGAGCCTGCAGAGGACACCTTCCTCCTTGCAGATAACCTTGATGTTAGAGAGGGCGAAAGGGTCCTTGAAATAGGCACCGGTACTGGGCTGGTTGCCATAAAGGCCTCAGAGAAGGCCGATGTGACTGCAACAGATATAAATCCCGCTGCAGTTGAATGTGCCAGAAAAAACGCTGCCCTGAATGGCTCCACGTTAAGGGTACTCCAGGGTGACCTCTTTGATCCTGTGAGGGGTGAGAAATTCGATGTTATACTCTTCAACACCCCCTACCTCCCGGTGGGAGAGGAGGATCTCACAGAGGACCCCATAGACCTTGCCTGGAATGGGGGACCCGACGGGAGGAGGGTTATAGACCGCTTCCTTGATGGTGTGGCCGAACACCTCAAGCCCGGTGGAAGAGTCCAGCTCGTTCAATCCTCACTCTCAGACACCAGTAGGACACTTGAAAGGCTCCGGAGTCTTGGTTTTGATGCGGAGGTTACCGCGAGTGAAAGGTACTTCTTTGAGGAGATAGTACTCATAAGGGCCATTATGAAAGCTAGGGATCCCTTATGAGTATCCCATCGAACACGAGGACTGCATCGCCCTCCATGTAGGCCCCCAGCTCTGTACCCTCCTGGTAGACGTCTATTTTCAGTTCACCTCCAGGTAGATGCACCAGGACGCTGTCATCCAGTTTTTCGAGTTTAACCCCTGCAATAACACTGGCAGTGGCCCCTGTTCCACATGCCATTGTTGGCCCGGCGCCCCTCTCCCAGGTTACCATGATGATCTCAGATGGATCAACCACCTCAACAAAGTGCACGTTGATCCTCTCAGGAAAGAGGGGGTGATTCTCTATTGCAGGTCCAAGCCGCTCCAGGTCCACCGATCCGGCATCATCCACAAATATCACCGCATGGGGGTTCCCGACGCTCAGGGCTGTGAGTTTGATATCCTCACCCTCAACCGGGAGGAAACGGTCTATGAACTCATATTCCCCCACATCCATGGGTATCTGGTCTGTCTTGAATGTTGCTGTGCCCATATCAACCCTTGCGGAGACCACTGAACCATCATCCCCGATCTCAAGCTCCACGGTTTTGATGCCTGCAAGGGTTTCAGCGTCAAGTTTTTTCTTTCTCACAATTGCATTTTCGTATACAAACTTTGAGAAGCACCTTATTCCGTTACCGCACATCTCTGCCTCGCTTCCATCGGCATTGAATATCCTGAACCTTATATCCCCTTCACCAGCTGGTGGCTGGACAAATATGACGCCATCGGCCCCAACAGAGAATCCCCTGGTACAGACCTCCCTGACGAATTCAGGCTTTTTATCCTCGGGTATGCATTCCTGTGTGCTCTCATCTATAACCACATAGTCATTTCCAAGTCCATGCATCTTGGAGAACATTACCATCCTCGTCATTCTATCTACCTCTTAAGAAGCCTTGCAGGTACAACCTGCCCTGCCAGTAGATCAGCGAATGTCTCCCTCCTCCTCACAACCTCGGCCTCGCCATCCCTTACAAGCACCTCAGCCGGTCTTGGGCGGGAGTTGTACTGGGATGCCATTGAGAAGGAGTAGGCACCTGCATTCATGATGGCAAGTAGATCGCCCTCATTGACCTCAGGCAGGGGTCTGTCCCTGGCAAAGAGGTCCCCTGATTCACATACATTCCCTGCTATGTCTATCTTTTCTGAGGGCCCGGCAAGGGGCCTGTCTGCAACCAGGATGTGGTGGTAGGAGCCATACATTGCAGGCCTCAGCAGTGTGTTGAAGCCCGCGTCAACCCCTGCGAATTTCCTGTAGCTCTCCTTTACTGTGTTAACGCGTGTTAGGAGATACGATGCATCACCAACTATGTACCTTCCAGGCTCAAGGCACATAACAGGCTTTCCAAGACCATAATCAGATAATTTATCCTTAAAGAGGCCAGTTATCCTTGATGCAAATTCATCAATGTCCAGTGGCTCCTCATCTGGAGTGTATGGTATACCCAGACCTCCGCCGAAGTCTATGAATTCAAATTCGACCCCTGTCTCCCCATGAACCCTTCCCGCGATATCCATCAGGGACTCAACTGCCAGCATGAAGGGCTCCGGGTCAAGTATGCCTGACCCTATATGAGCGTGTATACCCACCGGCTTAAGGCCAAGGTCTAGTGCGAGTCTGTAAACCTCCGGGGCCTCGCTTTCCATGATGCCGAACTTGCTCATCTCCCCGCCGGTGATGCAGTGCTCATGGTGGCCTGCACCCACAAGGGGGTTGACCCTGAATGATACCTCAAGTCCCTCAGGGGCCATCTCCGCCAGCCTCAGAAGCTGTGACCTTGAATCAATATTGATCCTCACACCCGCTTCAAGGGCAAACTGCAGCTCATCATCCCTCACATTGTTGCCTGTGTAAAGGATCCTTTCAGGGTCAAAGCCTGCCATGAGGGCGGTGTAGATCTCCCCAGGGGACACAGCATCGATTCCGCTGCCCTCCTCCTCCAGTATCCTCATGACCGCGAGGTTGGTGTTGGCCTTGCATGCGTAGAATACCTGGAAGTCTGGATAGTTCCTGGAGAATGCCCTGTGGAGCCTCCTGTAATTGTCCCTTATTCTCATCTCGTCGATGACATAGAGGGGGGTGCCGTATTCATCTGCCAGTTCAACTGCATCGGCGCCTCCAATCACAAGGTGTCCCTTATCGTTAACCTCAATATCAGAAAACATAATCGGTGATCCTCCCAGATTAATTAATGAATCAATCAAATCTTTCATTCAACTGACTAATAAAAGTTCGTGGGATGTGAAAATATGAAACCATTCATACCGGTTGTTAGGGCCCTTATAAGGGGTGATGATGGTGTTCTCATTCTGAAAAGAGCCGGTGATTCGGCAACAAACCCCTCACTTTGGGAGCTTCCCGGTGGAAAACCTGATGGTGGTGAAACACTGGATGAGGCATTATTAAGGGAAGTTTATGAGGAGACAGGCCTTGAAATCAGGCCTGTGCATGTTCTGGGTGCATTTGAGCAGGTTTTCCCGGAGAAGGTATCGGTCAACATTATCTTCTCTACTGAGTTTAGAGGGGGCGTTCCGAAAATCAGCAGCGAACACGAGGACTGGTGCTGGTTCACTGGTGGTGAAATGGACTTTTCACCCTGGCTCCGTGAATTTAAAAATAAAAATCCATGGCTTTTTGGGCAGACCAAACCTCGATGACACCACTTTACCATTACTTACTGAACCTCGGAGATGACATGTCCAAGGACATAGACCGCTGCGTCTATCTCCTCCTTCTTTATGACAAGTGGAGGCGTTATCCTTATCACGTTATCCGCAGTACAGTTTACCAGCACCCCCATCTTCCTTGCCTCGTCAACGACACTGCTGCAGCCGCCATCAAGTTCTATCCCGATCATGAGGCCCACGCCACGGATATCCTTCACAGAATCACAGCCCTGCAGGACCTGCCTGAGCCTTGCCATGAAATAGGAACCCATCCTGGCTGCCCTCTCAGGGAGCTTCTCATCCAGCAAAACCTCAATGGTTGCTATGGCAGCTGCACATCCCAGCGGGTTCCCCCCGAATGTTGATCCATGGTCTCCTGGTTTGAATGCCGATGCAACCCTTTCATCTGCAAGTACTGCACCTATTGGGTATCCTCCACCCATGGCCTTTGCAACCGTGGTGATGTCAGGTCGCACATCAAATAGCTCCGATGCGAACATTGCCCCGGTCCTTCCAAAACCTGTCTGTACCTCATCGAGTATGAGGAGAACATCGTTCTGCCTTGCAAGTTCCCCCACGTCCCTCAGGTAGCCCTCAGGGGGGACGATAACGCCGCCCTCACCCTGCACTGGTTCAAGTATTATGGCTGCTGTGTCATCTCCTATGGCATCTGCCATTGCCCCCAGGTCACCGTAGGGGACGTGTTTGAATCCCTCTGGCAGCGGCCTGAATGGTTCACTGTACTTCTTCTGTCCCGTGGCGGTTACAGTTGCAAGGGTCCTTCCATGGAAGGAGTTCTCCGCGGCTATTATTTCGGATTTTCCTGTGAACTTTCTTGCAAGTTTTATGGCCCCCTCATTTGCCTCAGCACCGCTGTTTGCAAAGAAAACCCTGTCATGGGGGGATATCCCTGTGAGGAGCTTTGCAAGTTCCGCCTGCTCCCTGGTATAGTATATGTTGGATGAGTGGATGAGCCTCTGGGCCTGGTGACAGATTGCAAGGGCAACCTTGGGGTGGGCATGTCCAATGCTATTAACCGCAACACCGGCAAAGCAGTCAATGTAGGAGTTACCATCAATATCCCATACAGTGGCGCCCTTTCCATGTGATAGTACAATGGGCTGCCGCGTGTAGGTCTGCATGATAAATTTTTTTTCAAGTTCAATTACTTCCTCTGAATCCATGATATCACCGACATGTGGTGGACTTATATTAATCTTGAACCTAAAAGGATAATAAATATGTATGTTATGGTGGTTAAATGAAAAGGGCTGTTATTGAAACCGTTAAGGGAGAAATAGAGCTCATCCTCTTCCCTGAGGATGCCCCGAATACAGTTGCCAATTTTGAGAAACTTGCAAATACCGGCTTCTATGATGGACTCACATTCCACAGGGTAATACCTGACTTTGTGATTCAGGGTGGCTGCCCGGTGGGTGATGGTACCGGTGGTCCAGGTTACACCATAAAGTGTGAGATAAACCCCAATAAACACGTGAAGGGGGCCCTTTCAATGGCCCATGCAGGGAGGGACACCGGTGGTAGTCAGTTCTTCATAACACTCTCCCCCCAGCCTCACCTTGATGGGGTTCACACCGTCTTCGGGCGGGTTGTGAAGGGCATGGATGTTGTTGAATCAATAGAGAGGGGTGACCGTATGCTGAAGGTCAGGGTCTACGATGAATGAGAATTCCCTCTTCGATTTCATTGAGGATCAGGATGAGGACATCCCGGTCAGGGTCTACGACGAGTGATGTTTTCCCGGTGGTGTGAAATTCTATCTGAGGGGTATCTCGCCACGGTAGAACCTTCTAAGGACCCCTGCGTAGACCTCTGCGATCTCCTCAGCCACCCTGAGGTGGCCCTCATTGTAATTTTCAGGGGGATCCGCTGCCACTATCTGCCCTAGGATCCCCTCATCATCCTTCACCGCCACGGATAGGAATTTTGAAACCTTTATGTGTCCCTCAGGTATCCCATGGGCTGCAGGGTGTCCTGCCGGGTTGTTGGTGAAGAATGACTCCCCTGTATCAAGGGAGTACCCTAGGAGGCCCCCGTACCTCCCGCTTTTGGGGAGCCTGAACCTTGCCTCGCCCAGTTCCTCATAGTAACTGCAGTAATCGGTCAGGTGGGAGAACCTTATACCGACACTGTCACCATTTTCAGGGTCAACGTAGGCAACATAGCAGTACCTGCTTCCTGTTCTCATTTTTATTTCATCAAAGACAATATCAGAGGCTTCCTTAACAGACGAAACAGATTCAAGTTTTTCCCTCAGATCATTCATTCTGGCCCTCCAGTGACCTTATATAACTGTAGAGTGGGTGCCCTGGTCGAACCCTGTCCAGGACCCTGCCCCGCACCTCATAAAGGGGGTACCTTCCCCCATCGGTTATGACAGCGGCACCATCCAGCCCCTCAACCCTGAGGATCCTGGATCCAACCATTACCTCATGGCCCATCCTGAGGCCGGAGGTGCTATCCCTGATGATTATGTATCCCCCCTTCTCCCTGATTATCTTAATGGTGGGCTTCTCAGTCTTATCCCTGATCCTTAAGAGTACAGTTTCATGATAGCTCTCCCCGAGTCCCTTCACCTGTTCTGTGAGTTCCTCCTCAAGGGCCGATCTGAGACGCATCCATGCCTCAACCTCCCTGCAGCCTATCCTGTCCCTTGTTGACCTCTGAGGACACTTCCAGCAGTATTTTTCATCCAGGACCCTCCTGAGTTCCCTGAAAGATTTCCCTGCGGCCCTCCTGAATTCATCAATAACATCCTTCATCTTAAAGTTCCCGGGCACAGGTTGCCCTTCATCATTGGCCTCTGAGTTTTTCAAGTAGCCCTGACCTCCTTGCATGGTTGAAGAGGTAGAGCTGGACGTAACCAGCCATTTCACCGTACTCTCGGGCTGCAAATTCAGAAATATCCCTGGCACTGAAGTTTCTATCAGGGTACAGGTGGTTCATTATCCTCCTCACCCATACATCGACAGGGAAGGCCTCGGTCTTCCTGAACCCATAGAGGAGTATGCAGTCAGCCACCTTCGGTCCGACCCCTGGCAGTTCAAGGAGGACCTCCCTGGCATCCTGGTAGTCCATCCTGTGGATTTTGCTGATATCAAGTTCCTCAGAGAGTATCCTTGAGGTCTCCCTTATGTAGGGGGCCCTGTAGCCCACCCCACATGACCTGAGGTCAGTGAACCTGAAATCATCGGGTAGTTTATCCTCGCGCCTCTGAAGGTCCTCAAGTGATTCCTCCTCAACCCCTGCAAGGGTGGCAGGAGATGGGAAGGTGTAGAACCTCTCCCCCAGGAATTCGTGGCAGTCACCCCAACCCCTTTTGATATCAGCCACTGCCCTTGTCCATCTCTTAATGGAGCAGTTGGCGGAGGCTATGGATGAGATTATGCACTCAAATGGATCCTTTGCAAGGAATAGCCTCAGGCCCCCTGATGATTGAATGGTGTCTGATAGCCCCTTATCCTCAAGAAAACTGTATAAATCTTCAATTTCAAATTTAAGGTCGAATATGTACTCTATCTTCTTCTTTAAAGGTTTTCTGGGGACATCAATGTAGGGGTTCACCCTGAGGACTTCATCCTCAACCCTCACCTCCACAGGGCATGGCACTCCCCCGATTATGAGGAGCTCCCTGAAGGCGCCGTCAGTCCTTCTCCATGGTGGCTGGGATGTCTGGCCACTCTCCTGGGTCAGTTCAAGGTCGAATTCCCTTACAGGTATATCCATGTATAGTTTAACCCCGTTTTTCCTGTAGCCTGACCGGGATACCCCTTGAATGAAGGTACTCCTTCACAGCGGGGACCGGATACTCGTTGAAGTGGAATATACTTGCAGCGAGGGCCGCGTCTGCCTTTCCATCTGTGAAGGCCTCGTATATGTGCTGGGGGTTTCCCACCCCCCCTGATGCTATGACAGGTATGTCCAGGTTTTCGCTCATGGTTCTTGTGAGTGGAATGTCATAGCCCTCCTTTGTGCCGTCGCGGTCCATGGATGTGAGGAGTATCTCCCCTGCCCCCCTGTCCTGGCACTCCATTGCCCAGTTTATGGCGTCTATCCCTGTGAATTCCCTTCCACCGTATATGCTGCACTCGTACCAGCAGTAGCCGTCGTCAACTTCTATTATGAATCTCTCATCGGATTCCCGGGGGTTTTCAATGTATCTCTTCTTGGCATCTATTGCCACGACACATGCCTGGGACCCCACGAGTTTTGATGCCTCACTGATGAGTTCAGGGTTTTTTATTGCCGCCGTGTTTGTTGAGCACTTATCTGCGCCGGCCTTCAGCATCTTAACGTAGTCTTCTGGTTTCCTTACGCCTCCGCCCACACATATGGGCACGAAGACGTTCTCGGTGGTTGCCTCTATCACATGGGTCATGGTCTCCCTTCTCTCATGGGAGGCTGTTATGTCAAGGAAGACTATCTCATCGGCACCATCCTCGTAGTAGCGGGTTGCAAGTTCCACAGGGTCCCCCGCATATCTTATCCTCTTGAATTCAACGCCCTTCACGACCCTCCCATGCGGAACCTGGAGGTCGCAGTCAAGACATGGTATTATCCTCTTTGCAAGCATTTCAATCGCCACTGGCCCATTAAGATTCCTGAAAGTTTATGTATATCTAACGGGTACCCTCTATAAATCTGTGGTGGTGTACGGCTTATGAGAAAATATTTAAATGGTTAAGTTTAAATAGAGAAGTGTCTGTAGGGCCCGTAGTCTAGCCTGGAATATGACGTGGGACTTCGGATCCCAAGGTCGGGGGTTCAAATCCCCCCGGGTCCGTATTTTATTTTGTTTTGAATTTATTAAATAAAAGCCTAAAATCATTTATTCTACAGCCCATTCATAGCTATCAAGTAATTACCTAGTTCACAAGTATCATTGCGATGGGTAATATGATGGTGGTTTTAATGAAGTCAGAGAAGAGTTATTTTGTAAGTATGGCTGGAATGGTGATTGTTCTCATATCAACACTACTTCTCATCCTATCCTCAGGGGGCATCCCGGCAAGCGGACTCTTTCAACTCATCTACCACCGATTGAACACAGCCCTGTTTTACATTCTGCTCAATCTGCTCCTCCTAAGTCTCCTGAAGGCATGGTGGGGGGAGAACTGGCAACCATGTCTCCTATCCCTTGCCATCATCAACATCACAGGTATCACCTATTCAACACTCATGGATATCAGTTTAACCAAAGGCACAATAGAGAGCCTATGGTCAGCCATTCTCCCAGCCGGAATAATCAACATCATCCCAGAACCCCTCAAACACAAAAGAACCCAAAAAAAGAGGGGATGAAAAAATAATATCCACCAATTAACAGTATCCCCAAAGCTATAACAAAAAAGGGATATAAAGAGTTCTCGAAGACAAACCATGCGCCCAATAACCCTGATGATCACCAGCTGACAGGAAAGCAACCCGCAGAAGAATCCTTTCCCATCAACGTGAATAATACATTAGAAGTGAACCGTAATATATATATGAGTTTTTCTTATAGATTTATTATCAATTTATGGTGGTGATGATGGATGAGAAAGTTGTGTCTTTGGGGTTTGCTGATCCTCTTCACACTCGCAGTATCCTTTAACGCTGCTGCGGCCGCAGAAACCCCACAGGATAACAGCAGCAACCCCACCGATCCCATGGAACTATCCACAGCAGATAACCCTGAAGTGAACTTCACGGATCCAGCAGAGTTCACCATAGACGATAACATCACAGCCGACACCACAGGAGTGGTTATGCAGACCAGGAACTACACCTGCGGGCCGGCAGCACTCGCCACACTACTCCAGAACCTCGGAATAAACACAACCGAAGATGAGCTCGCAGACCTCGCCGAAACCACAGAAGACGGAACAACAATGCAGGGACTCATCAAAGCAGCAAAGGCCAAAGGCGTGAACCTCATTGGAGTGAAACTCAACATCACTGAACTCCGCGGGAACATGATCGCCTATACAGTGAGTGACGGCGAGGGACACTACACCCTCATCAGGGAAGTCACCAGCAACACCGTTAAACTCGCAGACCCCACACAGGGAAACATAGAAATACCACTGGAAGAATTCCAGAAAATCTACACCGGCTACACCCTCACAACCACCAACCAAACAGAAACAACTGAAAACACAACAGAACCAGAAAACCAGACAAACCCAGAAAACCAAACAGAAACAGAGCCCCATATAAACACAGGAAAAATCCTAAGCACCGAGGAAATGCAGAGGATTAAAGGGCGGTTATGGTGGCTTCCAGTGACTTTATATGGGCTGGGTAATCTAATCATCACAATCAGAGATAAATATGTTCCTCAAAGATACTGGAAATATTGTGCTTATCATCCGCCAAACAAGAAGGTGAAAGCATACGTGGGGCGTGATCACTGCATACATTATGTAGAATACTAACCACCAAACCAATTATTTTTTAAAAGAGGAGGAAAGCTATGAAATATAAAAGGTTTATATTAACGCTGCTGGCGGTTTTTGCCATAACTGCAGCTATAGTTCTATCAGGGTGGCTGCAGGGGGATGAGCTGGCCCCATTCTTCTATGCTGTCTCAGGGGACCCTGTTGATTCAGCAGCCTATATTCTCATTTTAGATGTCATTGCTATACTGTTCATGACTGGTTTGAAGGAGGTTATCATAGACACGGGTGGATGCTATGACCATGGCTTTACCGGGACACTGCTGATCAGCGCCCTGTTCACACTGGGATTCAACCTCATAGGTTTAACAAACGCCATCCTCACTGAAACACCCATCAACAAAAATGTTGTGGGCACCACATGCGTCGCGCTTACAGTAACCGCCACCGCATATATCGCCTTTACAGTGTTAACCATAATCAAGCCAGTAACTGATTCAAAAGATTGAGAAAAAAGCATTATTAAAATACAGTAAGCAAAAAAATAAAAAATGGCATGGTGAGGAGTTTAACTGGTGGAATGTTTATTACATGGTTTGCCGGGACATTGCAGGGGGATCCTGGTAAAGGATGCTCCCATATCCTCTTTGAACCTGCAGAAGGGCGTTATTATCGTGCACATTGTGGGTGGTGGTATTAAAGTACCGCCATTCCTCCTTATTCAGAGGTTTTTAGGCCTATTCACGGTTTTTATGGTAATTTCATTCCTCTATGTGTTTGATGTCCATGTAGCATCAGAGTTCATGGTTTTTCTCTTGATGCTTACCATGCTCTCCCTCTAGGTTATAGAACTTCAAACCAGCACAATAGAGGGCATCTTAAAATTTTTGTTGAGACGGTCCTAACAGCACTCCTCCTCTACATCATACTGGTACTTCAACCAACGCTAAACACCTTAAACTGGTATGTTGCCATCATATTACTGACAACACTCCTCCTGATCAACACACCCCAACTGAAAACCCTCCTAAGAACCAGCAGTAAAAACAAAAAGACATAGGGTACCTTTTTGGGATGCTAAGACCCTATTTATATCAATGTTGAGGTAGAAGGGTGGCTTCATTGTGGAGATATTGGGAAAGTAGATTTTCGATGGGTTCCAAGATTATAGTGAAAGCTACATGGTCTGGTACCGTCACGAGGGTTATGGATATGCATCATGATGGGGCCTCCCTATTCATTGATAGGTGGTGATTTAGTGCGAAGTGCATATGTACTCATGGCTGGGGTTATATTGCTCCTTTTTCCTGGATGGTGAGCAGAAATTCAGGTTTCCTTCTGGGCCTGGCATTCGCCATCTTCACGGGACTCGTTATCGCACGCTTCAGTAAGCCTGCTGAAGAAAAGAGCAACATGATAATATCAGCAGTATCCTGTTACACAATCCTTGTCATGCTGCAAGCTCTTAGAGGTTTTCCATTAAATTCGTGGACATTGCTGTTCACAGCAGGGTCATTTTTCCTCTCACTGATCCTCATGCAAACAGGAAGCATTCTAAACAGCGCCCTCCCCCAGTAAACATTTAATTTCTGGGAAGCCAACCTACCAGGTAATCCATTTAACGTTTTTTATATCTGGATGATCATCTGGTGGAAGTGAATATAACCTGATGATAAAAAATAAAATTTTAGGCCCTGAAACATGGGATGCAGACTATTTCACCATTCTTTATTCTTGCCCTGTGCTCTGAAACCGGTTCTCCACATTCAGCACATCTCACAGATCCATAGATCCTCGCCTTCTCTGGAATCTCCTCCACCACATCGGTGACATCAAAGAGTTCATGGGGGTCCATTTCAAGTATCCTGTCTGTCATCTCAGCCCTGTCAGCAACTCCCAGTTCATCCATGAGTTCATCAATGGTCTTTTTAAGGGATATCCTTATCCCCTCACCTGTTTTTCTGTTCAGGAACGTGTAGACATGTTTTCCATGGTCCCTGAATATCAGGTTCCCCTTACCGAATGTGCACCCTGTCATGAACTGGATGGAGTCTATGCTGCAGCTGTCGTTCTCAACAACCGCCACTATCTCCTCATCCTCTGATCTTCCAAATCTCTCTGCCACGATCTTTCCAACCATGTATCCAAGGGCTGTTCCCGCACAGGAATGACCGTGAAATTTGACTATGTCACTATAATCCATGTTATCACCCATTCTATCTCTGGAGGCCACACTAAATATAAACGTTTGTGCTGGATCCAGAGAATATTATTACTCATACTTATATTAATTTAAAAAAAGTAATAATATTAATTTTTATAGTAGTAAAATTATCTTAGTGAAAAATGGATGGAGGTGAAAAAATGCGTGAGCTATTTCTGGTCTCAGTGCTCTTACTGATGGTCCTAATGACAGGATCAGTGGCGGCTGCAGACAACACAACCTGTGAGGTTGGCGTACTTGTCAGTTACCAGTATAGTGATGACACAGCCAGAATAAACCCAACATTTGAGATCACAGACTCGGGGGTTGGTTTGAATTACACGAGAACCTACGACCCATCAAGCGGCTACACAAAGCTGATATTCCAGCACACAAATATAAGCTCAGCAAATCTTACACTCACGGTGAGGGCCCCTGGATACATAACCGCAGAGAGAAGACTCAACCTCACATTAAACCCGAGGGATCCCAGAGACACAAGGTACTACTCCAGCCTGAACCTTCTGCTCAATGCAACAGAAGCATACCGTCTTGGCAGAGATGTGACCGAGAGGGCCGACAGAATCCTGAACTTCACATCAGGAAGTGAAGTCCTGGTTATAACAACCGCAGGTCTTGTTAAATACAGAAATAAGACGACCGAAGACGTGATAGAGGGCATACTCAACAGGGCAGGGGGTGTTATCAGTTATGGAAAGGCAAACATACTCACCCTCAGGAGAACAGCAGTGGATCCACTCTGCACGGCCTTCATAATAAAAAAGGGCAAAGACCTTCTTATGGCTTTTTACAGGAACAGCACCCTTGTTTATCTTGGAACCGTCTCCCAGAACATGACCATCACCCAGTGGAACAACCTGACCTCAAGGCTGGGGGAAGACGCCTTCCCGTTCGCAAGCCTTGCCAATGCATGGGCTGTTGGAGCCCCCGCTGACCTTCTCAAGCAGGCAGCTTTCCACGGTCACATGTGTATTGGAACAATCAGCGGCTATGCCATGAGCAAAACGTTATGCATGTACTACCCGCCACTTCAGGACTGGTCAACAGGTTCCCCAATAGAAATCACCAACTATGTAACAATAGGTGTTCCAGGCGGATCAGATGACGACGCACTCATAGTTGCACTCGACAATACACCTGGAAAGAGGTCATACCTTGGCTTTGATACATCAGGTACTGGTGCAGATGCGAGTATGGTTGGCTTCATAAGATGGAACTCAAGGACAAATACGGGTACCCTTGTTGTCATGAAGTTTGACCAGCAGGCACTCATCGACCTCTACAAAAGGGAAACAGGTGCAATAGCAGTATCAGAACTCAAATTCAATGCCTGGCTTGTTAAAAAGGTTACACAGAACCCCACATCACTTGTAACCATAGTCAAAGAGCTCGATAATCTCACAGCCGATCAGTACTACTACCTTGTGGGAAGGGAGGTCAACTATAACCAGGTGAACGAAACCCACGGCCTTGACATGGAATACATAAACAGACTCAATCTTCCAAATGCAACCAGGGCAACCCCCGCCACATCAGCTGGTGGTGTGAATTACACGGAGCTCAGGGAGATCGGAAAAAGGGCTGCTGAGATGGCAAAGAACATATTCATGGCTGAGAGGGGTGTGAACCTTGAAAGAGATAGTCTCAACATTGCCGTCCTCACATCGGCAGGTTACGTCTACCTCAACGGCACGCCAACAGATGCATGTTATGACGGAATCTTTGAGGTCCTTGGTTCAAGACTCAGCAGGAAAAATCTGCTACCGATCCACAGCCCATTCTACAAGCCCCTGTGGTTCACATTCGTCCTTAAGGGAGCCGATGGAAGAACACTGGACTCAGTATACATAACCTACAACCCCACAACAGGTGCCCTCACTGCATGGGCCACACCGGATGGTATACGGGTCAACGACATAGGTCCCGCAGCCCTTAATGACGCCGCAAGAGACACCGCAAATTCAAGGATATTTGGAAGTTCATATTTCAGCATAGAGAGCATAGCAAACGCATGGAAGTACGACATCCCCTACGACCAGCTCGTGACGTTCCTATTCCACAACCATGTCTGCCCCGGTGTTCAGCCAGGTTTCTTCATAACAGAGTATGCCTTTGAGAACTATCCTCTGGAAGCTGGCCAGCAGTACCAGTGGTTCGGGACAAGCATATACTGCAAGGACGACGCCCTCCTCTACCTCATGGGTGTGAGTCCTGGTACAGGCACATACTTTGCGAAGAGGGTCCTCCAGGATGAACTTGAATCACCCATGATCCCCGGTGGAAGTGAAGAGGGAATACTCATACTATGGGACCCCGTGAAGAAGGTTGGTAAGGCGGTGATGATAAGCTTCAGATGGCCACAGTTTGACCTCAGTGACTGCACCACAAGGAATGCCATGTTCGAGAAATGGGCTGCCGCCTTCATAATGCTCTACAGCGGCCAGACACCAGCTTACATGACATCTCCCATGGTGCTAACAAAGGAGGTTGAAAAGTGGATAACAGAGGACGAGCTGAGGGTGATACAGAGTGGTGCAAATGGTAACCCGCTCGCATACCTGCGTTCAATACCTGCAAGAACTCTGGATGACCTCATACCTGTGAACAATGGAGGATCACAGAGTGGGAACCAGGGAGGTGTTCCTGGTGGCTCCACAGGCGGCTCAACTGGTGGTGTGTCCTCAGGTTCTCATGGTGTTACAGGTGTCCATGCCGGTTACTCACCGGGTGTTGACCTCAGTACTTCACCTGCCGGTGAGAGTGCTGCATCTGAAGTCTCAGAGGAGTCCCCGGTTGAAGGTAAGAAGGCATATGAGGTTAAGAATGCGACATCATCTTCCAGTGGCGGAGACTCATCATGGTATGTTTATGGTATCGTGGGCGTCCTTGTGGCTGCTGGTCTCGTGGCCTTCGGGTTCCTAAGGGGTGGAGCTGGAAAATAAAAAAACTTTTTTCTTTTTATATATCACTCATTGACTATGGCCTCCTTGAAGAACTCAGGGAGGAGCGACCTGTAGAGGGGGCTTCTGAAGAGCATCTCTATGTTACCGTCCAGTATGTAGGTGTAGCATGAGTCGTCATGAGCCCTCATACCACGCCCATATGCCTGCATCAGTGTCATTATGGTCTTGTAGGCGTACCACCTCTGGTCCATCCTCTGCCTCCTGTTCACCTGCTTATCCCCAAGGTAGGGGAAGGGTATCTTGTAGATCACCTGGAACCTGCACTTATCATAGGGTAGATCAACGCCCTCGCTCATTGATGGGCTCACAAGGACCAGTGGTTCAGTGGAGTCCTCAAAGTATCTTAGAACGGCCTCCCTGTTGGATGCCTTGTGGTCGATGAGTCTCCTGTTTGGTATGTTCTCCATTATGAACCTCTGGCAGCGGTAGTTGTGTGTATGTATGAGTCCCTTATCGTTTCTGTGCCTCTCAAGGATTCTGTTCAGTATGGGGATGGTCTCCGGGGCCGTCTGCTTTATCCGGTTCCTTGACATTTTCCCGGCGATCTTCAGTTCTATGGGTCTTCTTGATGCCGGGAATGGGCTGTCGACCCTTACTATGTAGGCCTCATCGGGTTTTATGCCCAGCCACTGGCAGAAGAGCCTCTCATTCAGTATTGTGGCGCTCATGAAGAGGCATGATTCAGAGTAGGAGAAGAGGCGGTCATGTGCATAGTGGTGGACCCTGAGGGGTTTGAATGAAACCGATTCACCGTCGGAATCAATAACCCAGTTTTTTGGTTCATCCTCAAGGCTCATTTTAAGTTCCGAGAGCCTCTTGATGGTCCTCTTTATCCTGTCCCTCCTCTTCCTGGGCAGTGATTCCAGTTCAAGGTCGCTGTAGTGGTCTGCTATGGCTTCAACCTGGAGGATCCACTCGGCGGGGTCATCCTCCTGCATCATGCTGGAGGGTATCGTCCTCTTAATGTCCTTCCTGAGTCGCCTGTTGGATATGGTGACCTCCAGTCGCTTCATGAGTTTATCCTCGATGTTGTGGGCCTCGTCCAGTATCATGAGGTTCCTCCTGTCAAAGTGGCCCACGTAGTTCAGTTCAAGGAATGCATAGTCATAGTTCATGAGGGTTATGGGGCTGTTTATGGCCTCTGCCTTCTGTTCCCAGTAGTGGCAGTGCTCATCTGTCCTGAAGAATACCCTGTTGCCATATGAGTCCCGGAATGCCTCCTCACCCAGGAGTGTTTCGCCCCTCACAACACCGTAGGGGCAGTGGAAGTTCTCTGATGATGGGGTTGTCTGGCAGGTGCCCATGTCACAGGTTGACTCCAGGTCGTCGTTGCGGCAGAGGAAGTTGCCCCTCCCCTTCACAACCGGAAACCCGAATTCAGTGGCATACTGGTCCTGGAGCTGTTTTGTCATTGTGAGTATGTATGCCGGCTGGTAGATCCCTGCTAGGGTACATGCTATTGCCGACTTCCCGGTGCCTGTACCTGCCTCGAGTATAACGTAGCGGTAGCCGTCCTCAAGTGCCTGGTAGATGTCGTTTATGATATCAAGCTGTCCTGGTCTTGGCTGGGGAAAGGGAAAGTTCTCTATGATTTCGCCGGGTATGTGGGGATACCTCTTCTGGAGGTCCTCGTTGATGGAATCTGATTTCTCATGGGATTTTATGAGGTTCCTGAAGAATGAAAGGCGCCCCCTGCCCCTGCATGTGCAGTTATCCCTCATCATTCCACAGTCGGGACAGAAAAGTGGGTTTTCCATGGGGTCTATTTAAGGGTGAGGAACTATATAAGTTTAGAGAGTGCCACTGAAAACAAATTCATTATCTGCAGAATGATCATCAGGTGTTTCTAATGAATGGAAAACTCATAGGTGTGGGTGTTGGGCCAGGTGACAGTGAACTTTTAACCATAAGGGCCCTGAAGGTTTTAAGATCAGTTCCAGTTATATGCGCTCCCCGTTCCTCATCTGAAAGAGACAGCATAGCCCTTTCAATTGTGAAAGATGTTTTAAGTGAACGTGACGATGATTACAGGGTAATTGACCCTGTATTCCCCATGACAGATGATAGGGATGAACTTGAAAGGCACTGGGATGAGGCTGCCCGCCTGGTTTCAGGGGAACTTGCCTCAGGGAGGGACGTTGCATTTATAACCCTGGGTGACCCCTCCATCTACAGCACCTTCAGTTACCTTCAGAGGCGGATTGAGGATATGGGCTTCGAGACAGAGATGGTTCCAGGTGTGACATCATTCACAGCATGTGCTGCAAGTGCAGGTACGGCTATCGTGGAGGGTGATGAGATCCTTGTTGTGGTGCCAAGGGTTGATGAGCGCTTCAGGAGCATAATTGAAAACGTTGATGCCTGCGTTATAATGAAAACCTCACGTCACGGGAGGCGTGCCAGGGAGGTTGTGGAGTCTGACCCCCGGGATAGGTATGTTGTATCTGTGGAGAACTGCAGCATGGACGATGAGGTGGTTGAGAGGGGCTTCCCGTCAAAGGGGAGGTACCTTGCAACGACCATAGTGAGGTTCAGGGGCAGCATCTAATGGTGAAAGCCCTGCTGGGGGTTCCTGGATAGTCTGACCATGAACTGAACACTCATGGGTTTATGATGAATGAGCACCTCTCATCCCCCCTTGCATAGCATTCTGTCTCCTGTATTTCAACATCAGAATTGAAGTATCTGCCAAAGACTGCCTCTAGTATCCCTGAGTCCAGGGCACAGGCAGATTCCCCGATGTCAGGGAGCAGCCCGCATTCAAAGCAGTCGTAGGCCCTGATTATAAGTGGATCCGTGCTTTCCACCTTGAGGGTCCCCAGCCGGTTTATCCTCCAGAATCTTCCCAGGTTTTCAAGGAGGTCCTCAAGGTTCTTCGCGCTTAAACTGGGGTATATGACCTCCCCTATCTTCAATCCCACCTCGTGGAGAATGGGGTCGATGTTCATACCCTCCTTTATGAGTTCAACCCGGAGTAGATGGAACATCAGCCTGAAGAACTCAAATGGATCCCCCACTGAGGTCAGGTGCTCTGCAAGAAACTCTGTTTTTTCCTCATCCAGTTCCCGGCGCTTTTTTCTTCTGAGTTTACCCAGATACCTTGAGTTTATTGAGAAGACCTTTATTCTCCTATCTGCCGGGTCCTGCCTTTCAACTATAAGGCCAGCCATTCTGAGATCCGAGAGGTGCTTTGATACCGTGGACTTGGATTTACCGGTTATTCTGACTATATCCTGAAATCTGAGTTCCCTCTTCATGAGTTCCGATAGTATAAGTGATTTAACGGGACTCTCGATTACCTCTATTCCATTATCTGTTGCAAATATTGTGAACTGCTGTCTTTCCCTCATCGAGCAGTGTTATGTTTCACCACCCATAAAATTGTTTCACTACCATAGAACAGAAAAAATTATATATTAGTTCGTAGGTTATAGTACATTCGATGACATACGAACTAAATATCCGGTGATAAGATGAAGGCCGCAGCAAAAAGAATATCCGATGGAGTATACTGGACGGGAGTCCTGGACTGGGATCTTAGAAACTACCATGGATACACCCTGCAGGGAACCACATACAACGCCTACCTTGTCTGTGGAGATGAAGGGGTTGCACTGATAGACAACTCCTACCCCGGCACATTTGATGAGCTCATGGCAAGGGTTGAGGACGCCCTGCAACAGGAGGGAATGGACGGGATTGACCACATAGTCCAGAACCACGTTGAAAAGGACCACAGCGGGGTCCTTCTGGAACTCCACAGGAGGTTTCCTGAAGCCCCCATCTACTGCACAGAGGTGGCTGTTAAGGGGCTCCTGAAACACTACCCCTCCCTCAGGGGAGCAGAGTTCAGGACCGTGAAAACAGGGGATGTGCTTGATCTTGGCGGGAAGACACTGACATTCCTGGAGGCCCCGCTGCTCCACTGGCCAGACAGCATGTTCACACTCCTTGATGAGGAGGGGATACTCTTCTCAAACGACGCCTTCGGGCAGCACCTCTGCTACCCCCAGCGCTTTGACAGGGAGATATCAGAATACGTCCTCATGGATGCCGCCAGGAAGTTCTATGCAAACCTCATAACCCCGGTCTCAAAGCTGGTACTCAAAAAATTCGATGAAGTTAAGGAGCTTGGGCTTCTCGAAAGGATCCATATGATCGCCCCATCCCATGGGCAGATCTGGACAGAGCCCATGAAGATCATAGAGGCCTACACAGGCTGGGCCACCGGCATGGTGGATGAGAGGGTCACGGTGATCTACGACACCATGCACGGCTCAACCAGGAAGATGGCACATGCCATAGCAGAGGGAGCCATGAGCGAGGGGGTCGATGTTAGGGTCTACTGCCTCCATGAGGATGACAGGAGCGAGATCGTGAAGGATATACTTGAAAGTGGCGCCATAGCACTTGGAGCCCCCACCATATACGACGAGCCCTACCCCAGCGTCGGAGACCTCCTCATGTACCTCAGGGGCCTCAAATTCAACAGAACCCTCACCAGGAAGGCCCTTGTATTCGGGTCAATGGGTGGAAAGGGTGGTGCCACAGGCACCATGAATGAGCTCCTTGCAGGGGCAGGATTTGATGTCATTGACGAGGATGAAGTGTACTACGTGCCCTCAGGTGAGGAACTCGACGCCTGCTTTGAGGCAGGGAGAAAACTTGCAGCTGAAATAAAGAGGTGAGTAACATGAACGAAAACAGGACAGGCATATGCAGGGATACTGAAATTGAAAAGGTGGTTGATGCCAATTTCAGGGGTGAATGCGCCGAGGTTGGCATGTATCTTGCAATGGCGAGGCAGGCCCAGAGGGAGGGCCTCGCTGAGGTGGCAGAGGCCCTCAGAACAATAGCCCTCGAGGAGGCTGAGCATGCCGCCAGGTTTGCAGAGCTCAATGGCGTGATCAGAGACAATCTCAAGGAGAACATCGAGATGATGCTTGAGGGTGAAGAGGCTGCCAGCAGGGAAAAGGGTGAAGCGGCCCTCAGGGCCGCGGAGTGTGGTGTTGATGAGGCCCGTGATTTCTTCCATGAGAGCTCAAGGGATGAGGGAAGGCATGCCCGTATGCTCAGGGGCATTCTTGAGAGGTACTTCAAGGGGTAGAGATGTACGTCTGCAGGATATGCCAGTACCAGGTCCCTGACAGGGAGTTCAGCGAACTTGGGGATGGCTGGGTCTGCCCCCAGTGTGGTGTGGGAAGAGACCAGTTTGAGCACTCCACCGATTCATCATCCCCTGAGCAGCCATTCATGCTCATGTTCAGGGCCATCACAGAGAGCCTCTGGAAGGTCCTCGGCAATGGTTCCCAGGGAGTCACAAGGGAGATGGGCTTCGTCCTGGCAGAGATCATTGACCCTGAGGATCCAGTAAAATCAACAGCAGAATACTTCCTCAGCCATGGATTCGCAGCATCCATCGAGTGCTCTGAAGGAGAGAAGCATGTGATGGATGTGAAAAACTGCAGGTTTTATGGTTTCTGCCGCTCCCTTGAGGACGATGGGGTCACAGTATCCACCTGCCCCTATGCAAACACCGCTGCAGCGGCCCTTGAGACCTCCACAGGATACAGGTACAGGATAAGGAGGTTTCCAGGGGAATACGGCCACATCATCGAACTTTCAGGAGTATCAAAAAAATAGGGGCTGCCAGATCATCCCATCATCCTCTTAATTGAATTTTTTTCTTATCCCTGCCAGATAAAACAGAATTTTTATGAATTGAATAAAATCAGGGCCCTGTACTATTTATTATAAAGGTTGGCGTAGGATGGTTCAGACGCTATTTCCCCCACTATCCTCTCTGCAAGTTCAAGTGATCTTTCACTGCCATCAACCAGTATGTAAAATGCCCCCTCGGCACCGCAGACTCCTCCAGCTGCAACAGGCTCTGCAGATCCGCCTGTTAGAAGTTCCAGGGCATCAATCTCGGTGAATACCCTGCCTGGTATTGGAAGCATCCCGGGCCCCTCGGCAGCTGCTGAGTTGAGTTTGAGTGCAGTAGAATCAAGGTCCCCGGGTATTATCTTCTCAAGGCACACGGGTACTATAAGCCCTGTTTTTCTCCCCACAGCGGCCTGGAGTGCAGCAATTACCGTGCCCCCCATTGGGTGGCCTATGTAGACAGCGGCCCTTCCTGATTGATAGTCGAGGGCGTTGGCACCCTTGAGTATGAGGTCCCCCCTTCCAAGTTCGTCTGCAACATCAAATATTTCAAGACCACGTTCCCATCTGCCGTCTCTGATCACGACGTCGCCTGGAAAATCTGTGCCCATCCGACCCATATCCTCCCTGCTGATATTTTCGGGGACTGTTATACCCCTGTGAAAGCCCCTTCGATCAAATCCATCCTCACCGATTCCTGCCAGGATCTCCTCTGCTATGTAGCCATTGGTTGTCCCTGCAATTATAACGAGGGTTCCATCCTCAAGAACCCTCTCCACCTCTGGGTGCTGAAGCATTCCCCTGGCAATCAGGCGTTTACCCGCCGCAGGGGTAATGAGAAACTGCCTCATTTCAATCATCCTGCTTGCTGTTCACCCTTTTGAGTTTTTCACAGGCATCCTCCGCTGCGAGGATTATGGGGTCTATGACCATTGAAACAGGGGGCGCATATGAAAACTCGGTCCAGGCAAGGTCTGAACATGTGAGTCCCTGTGATATTGCAAGTGACATGGTGTCAACCCTTTCAGCCACCCTCTCCTTTGCAACCATCTGGCACCCGATTATCCTTCCCCTGAGGTCACATATCATTTTCACATCAATTCTCTCGGCGCCGGGATAGTATCTGGCCTTTGTAAGGGCCCTCTTCTTTCCTGAGACCACCTTTATCCCGCTCTGGAGTGCCATGACCTCTGTGAGTCCAACAGCACCGAACTCGAGTTCACCTATCTTTGATACCATGGCGTTGAGAACTGGTCTGAAGGTTGCATCAATACCCACTATGTTCCTTGCAGCCACCCTGGCCTGTCTCACGGCAGTTGATCCCAGTGGTGACTGGGTCCTGAAGCCTGTCACGGCATCGTAGACCTCAACGCAGTCACCGACGGCATAAATGTCAGGTACACTTGTTTGCATTCTCTCATTGACCTTCACTGCCCACTGTCCCAGTTCGCATCCCGCCATCCGCGCAAGTTTTGTCTCTGGCCTCACCCCTGTTGCGAGGACCACCAGGTCGGCCTCAATGCACTCATCTCCCACAGCAACCGCCTCGACCCTTTCGTCTCCGGTTATCCTCTCAAGTGCCTTTCCAAGGACAACCCTTATCCCCTTCTCCTCAAGGTACTCCTGTACTATGGCTGCCATGTCCGGGTCCAGGGAACGTGGGACGATCTGTGGCAGCATCTCTGTCACGGTGACCTCAAGCCCCATTTTCAGGAGCCCATATGCTATCTCAAGACCTATGAGCCCTGCGCCCACCACCACGGCTTTTTTACTTTTGGAGGCCCATTCACTTATCCTCTCACCATCTGTGAGTGTCCTTATGGTGAACACCCCCTCAAGGTCAACCCCCTCCACCGGTGGTATGAATGGAGAGCCCCCTGTTGCAAGGACAAGGACGTCGTAGGGTATTTCCTGGCGTTTACCATCCTTCACATAGGTCACGGTTTTTTTATGGGAGTCAACCTCTTCCACCTCGGTTTCTGTGAGGATATCTATGTTGCGTTCCCTGTAGTCCTCTGGCTGGTGCATCACTATATCATCAAAGCACTCAACCTCCCCGCACATAACGTAGGGTATGGCGCAGGGTGAATATGCCACGTGCTTGTCACGGGTTATAACAGTTATCTCTGCATCCTTATCATATTTTCTTATGTTTGAGGCCGTTGAAAGTCCCCCGGCCCCTCCTCCAACTATAACAACTCTCATTTATTCCTTTCTCCCTCAGAGTTATCACTTATGGTTTTATTTTTTATCTCATAAATAACTCAGATATATTTATAAATTTGAATTTATGAATAGATTTTCAGTGCACTGATTTATGTCCCAGAAACTGTAAAGGGAACCACTTCGATGCATGAATAGATTTTCAGTGCACTGATTTATGTCCCAGAAACTGTAAAGAGGATCACCATGAAGAAGAGGGTTCTTTTCATATGCAGAAACAACTCAGGAAGGTCCCAGATGGCTGAGGCTCTTCTCAGGAACATGTATGGGGAGCACTACCATGTCCAGAGTGCTGGAAGCCAGCCAAGGGAAATCAACCCCCTGACAGTGAGGGTCATGGAGGAGATTGGAATCGATATGAGCTCCCATAAGCCCACCGACCTCAGGGAACTCGAGGGTGAGGAGTTTGATTTGGTTGTGAGTCTCTGTGATGAGGCATGCCCTGTATTCCTGGGGGGTAAGAGGTACATGCATGCAGAGTTTCCAGACCCTGCAGGTGGGGATATAGCCAGATTCAGAAGGATACGTGATGAGATTGCAGAGTGGATAAGGACTGAATTCAAGCCGGAGGATGATTGAATGGTAAGGGTTGCAATAGTGACAGACGGCCCCTACGGTGAAAGGGCCCATGAGAACATAGGTGAGGAGTTTGAAACAGATTTCATTGAACTCAAGGCTCCCTCAGGCATATTCGCAGATGAAGTTGAAATACCAGAGGAAAAGATTGAGCAGATAGTATCAGCGGATATCGTTATAACCTACATCCTCCACCCTGACCTCACACTTGAACTTGTGGACCGCATCCACAATAATGTTGACTGGATAATAGTGGGTGCCTGGAGGGGTGAGGGCTTCAGGAATCAGCTACTGGGCTACGGGAATGTCACAGCACCAGAGAACATGTGCGACCTTGAGGAGAACGGGAATCCGTCCTTTGATGAATTCGTATCAAAATTTGGAAAGCCAGTGGTTGAGGTTGATGTTGAAGAAGACAGAGTAAAGAACATAAGGGTCCTCAGGTGTTCACCCTGCGGTGCAACACGGTTTGTTGCAGAGGAACTTGTTGGGACTGAGGTGAAGGATCTGCCTGTCCGTGCAGGTCTTAAGATACAGCATTACCCCTGCAGAGCCGCCAAGATGAGGTTATTTGCAGATGATGAGTGCAAGAAGGAGCTGGCGGCCAGAATCCACTGTGAGGCCTTTGAGAGGGCACTTGAAAATCAGTGAAAACTATCATTATTATTCATAATAAATTATTTATTTTATGGATACGAAGATAGATCCATGGAGAAAAAACTGCTCACAATAGTCCTCCTGGAGGGGCCCTACCGCCACCAGTATGCTGACATAGCATCAGAACTGGCAGAAAGCGCCATTAAAAACGGGTACGATGTTAACATATTCCTTTACATGGATGGAACACATGTACCGAAAAGGGACCAGGCCCCCCAGTCATTCCCCAATGTTGCAGAAAAATTCCGGGCCCTTGTACGGTCCGGTGTTAATGTGATATCCTGCATAAGGTGCTCCACCGCAAGGGGCTACACCTGTTCAGAGAAGCCCTACATAAAGGGTGTGGAGATAAAAAGTGTTTATGAACTGGCAGAATGGATAAAGAAAAGCCACCGTGTGATAAGTCTGGGTTGTTAAAATGAAATCCTCACTCATAATAATAGACAGGGCCCCCTACGGGTCTGAAGATGCATTCAGTGGTTTCTACGTTGTCATAGCATGTCTGAACAGTGGCCTTGACTCTGATGTTCTCCTAATGGAGGACGGTGTCTACGCTGCAGTTGCAGATCAGAAATCAGAGAGCATAGGCTACCCCAATGTGGAGGAGCTCACATACCTCATATTTCCAGAGGGGAGCATACTGGTACACGAGGGATCCCTCAGGGAGAGGGGGCTTGTGGAGGAGGACCTTGTTGAGGCTGCAGAGATAATAAACGATGAGGAGCTCCATGAGATAATCTCTGCAAAGGGTGAAACCGCAGTTATCAGGATATGAGGTGCCTTTATGGAAATGGATGAGGTTAAAAGGGAGCTCATCCCTGATGGGCCCCTTGTAAGGGAGGTTACACTTAAACAGGTTAAGCCATGCATTGCAAGTGAGGGGAAGATAAGGGTCCTTATGGAGCTTGACTCTGAAATCGGAGACATCATCCCCCTCCTGGCAAATATGTATCCGCCGGGTGCTGTGAATTATGTTAAGAAGAAAAACATTCTCACCCTCACCATCTACGACAGGCTCATAAGCCTCTACCCCTCAGGGAAGGTCAGCATGAACAAAAACCATGACGTGGATGAGGCCTTTGATATCATAAGGAGGATCATGGAAAGGATAAACCAGGCACACGAGGCCTACATGAGGGGTGTGCGTGGAAGGGACGTGGAAAGCATTGGACCCCTCGATATACAGAGGTGCCTCCCTGGCAGCAACTGTGGAGAATGCGGTGAATCAACATGCATGGCCTTTGCAATGAAGCTCCTGAACGGTGAGCAGAAACTCGATAACTGCCACCCCCTCAAGGAGCCATGGATGCAGGAGAATGTCCATTGCCTCGAGAAACTTCTTGGTGAGCAGCTCATGGAGACACTTGGGTGGAGCGGTTACTGATGGGTTCTGTTGGGTTCCTTGTAACTAAAAGTCCATCTGAACTGGGTTTCAGGACATTCCTTGACCTTGTGGGGATATGGAGGGAAGATGAACTCATCGTATACCTCATATCCAGTGGTGTGTATGCTGCAATGAAAAAAAACAGGTATTCCCACACCATCAGAGAACTGTCAGAGACCGAGGCTGTTTTTGCAAGGAAGGAAGATCTAATGGCAAGGGGCATAACCCGTGACATGCTCATCGATGGTGTGGAAATACTTGAGGGTTTTGACAGGATAGTTGTGGATATCATGGAGAAGCACCGGATGGTCTTCACCATCTAATCTTCCGGTTTTACAGGTTTTCTTGCGCCCCTTATACCTCCACGGGAGACCATGATTTCACCTCCATTCTGTGATCATAAACCAGTCAGAGTACCTGCCGTGTAGACAAGGAAGGACACAACCCAGGCAACCAGCAGGGAATATGCGGGGGAAAAGAGGGCCCATTTTGTACCGGCCTCCTGTTTTATTACGGCAAGTGTTGCAAGGCAGGGGGTGTAGAGCAGTATGAATACCATGAAGGAGAAGGCCTCCAGTGGCGTGAAAATCCCCTGAATGGTTGCTGCAACATCACCGGTGCCGTATACCGTCCCGAAGGTACTTATTACAAGCTCCTTTGCGGCAAAACCGAATATGATTGCAACCGCAGAATGCCAGTCCCCAAAGCCCAGTGGCTGGAAAATGGGTGCGATCACTGACCCTGTAATCCCCAGGATTGATGATGAAACGTCGCCTGCCGGGAAGTTTGATAGGAACCATATCACCAGAGAACCTGCCAGTATGATGGTCCCTGCCCTCTTTATAAACTGAACACCCCTCAGGTAGGTGTGTATGAGCAGTGCCTTAATTCTCGGCACCCTGTAGGGTGGAAGCTCCATGAGGAACAGGGACCTTTCACCCCCCACGATTCTATCACCGAGTAAGCGGGCGGTCAGTATGGCCACCAATATTCCAAGAATGTAAAGTGAGAATATCACCCAGCCCTGGTAGATAACCGGGAAGAGGGCTGCTGTGAATAGCACATAGACAGGGAGCCTTGCGCTGCATGACATGAAGGGCACTGTTAGTGCCGTTATTATCCTCTCCCTCTCAGAGTCTATCGTCCTTGTGGCCATGACGCCAGGTACGCAGCATCCAAAACCCAGCACCATGGGGATGAATGACCTTCCACTGAGACCCCCCAGGGTATTCATCACACGATCCATGACAAATGCCGCCCTGGCAAGGTAACCTGAATCCTCAAGGAATGACAGGAGGAAGAAGAGGATGAATATGTTTGGTATGAAGACCAGGACCGACCCTACACCACCTATCACCCCATCAGATAGGAGAGATGCAAGCAGGGAATCACCCATGATACCATGAACCGTAGCTGCAAGGTATGAAAAGGCGGAATCCAGCAGGTCTGTCAGTGGGGCCCCTGCAGTGAATGTCAGCTGAAAAATCAGCCACATCACCCCAAGGAGTACCGGAAGGCCAAGGTACCGGTTGAGCGCAATTCTGTCAATAATCTCTGAGCCTGTAACCCGATCCACTGGGGGCTTTCTGAGTGTACTCTCAAGGAGGGCCTCTATAAGCCCATACCTGGCATCGGATACAATTACGTCGGCCTTCACAGAGTATTCATCCTCAAGGATCCTGCGAATCCTCCTGAATTCATCATGAACTTCCTCCCCGACCATTGAGGCCACCCTCTCATCGCCCTCAAGGAGCTTTATGATGATCCATTGTGGTGGAAATTTGAGTTCGCTGCTCCTGATGAGTTCATATAGCCTGCTCAGAGATTCATGTCTCAGGAATTCATATCCTGGGGTCCTGGGTTCGTCTTTACTCCATTCAATTACCCGTTCAAGGAGATCATCCTGCTCGCCTTCAGTTGCCTCGATCCTCACAACAGGTACACCAAGGAGTTCCTCAAGCTTCCCATAGTCCAGAATGTAACCCCTCCTCTCGGCCTCGCGGTTGAGGTTCACTGCAATGATGGTGTTAAGGCCAAACTCCATTATCTGGAGGGCAAGGTAAAGGTTTCTTTCGAGATTGGATGCGTCAACAACGTTTATCACAAGATCAGGAGGCTCCTCAAGGAGGTAATCTATAACCACCCCCTCCTCTGGAGAACCAGCTGTGAGGCTGTAGGTTCCGGGGAGATCTATAACCTCAAGGTCACATCCCCTGAACTGGAGGTGGCCCTCCTTCTTTTCAATGGTTTTGCCTGGCCAGTTGCCTACGTGCTGGTTTAGACCGGTGAGGCTGTTGAAGAGGGTGCTTTTACCAACATTGGGGTTTCCTGCAAGGGCTATTTTCAGTGACAAGCTAATCTCTCCTCACCCTTATCCTTGAGGCCTCCTTCCTGCGGATGGATAAGGGGTGGCCCCTGACCCTCACCTTGAGTGGGTCGCCGAGGGGTGCAACCTTTTCAATGGTTACCCTGGAGCCCCTGACGATCCCCATTACCGTGAACCTGTGCTTTATCTTACCGGCAATATCAACTGAGGTGACCGTTACCCTTTCTGATTCGGATATTCTATCGAGTGTAGTTTCCATGACACCACCTTTTTAGGTATTCCTAAACTTTAGTTATACCTAAATCACCATCACATATAAATTTTTAGGTTTTCCTAAAATGGGTTCCATGGGGGTGAAAATAGGACAATAAAAAAAAAATAAAAATTAGGGATTTAATTTCTTCCCTGATAGAAGTATCCTGCTCCAAGGAGGCATACAATTCCTATGATACCAGCAAGAGCATAGAGCGGTGTCTGGGTGCTTGCTGAACCGCTCTGACTTGAAGCAGCAACCTCATAGGCCTTACCTGACTCACCGGCAGGTTCTGACTGTGAAACCTCACTGGCCTCAGATGACTCACCAGAACTGGCAGCCACACTGGGTGCGGAACCTGATCTTCCACCTACTGAACCTGATGACGGTGCACCGGTCTCTCCGGCGCCATTGCCATCGCTATCTGTTCCTGTGGAGATATCAGACCCCGTATCAGATCCAGGCACATCAATGGATTTGCCTGTGGCTGCGGCCATTGCACTTGCAAACTTCCTCAGAGCAGCCTGGTTAAGGGAGGAGAGCTTCACAACCCACTCATTGAAGACGATGTTGGCACAGGTATGGTGACAGCAGACAACACCATACTCATTGACCGCCGAGATATACTCATCTGCAAGCCTCTGAAGCGTTGCTGAATCAGCCCTCCACAGACCCCTCCTGCTGGCCTCAAGAAGCCATGCCACGGTGGAAGCATACGAGTAGGGCTGAGCACTCCTGAACCTGTCCCTCACAGAGGAATCAAGGACATAGGTCTCAGCGACCCTCTGCCACATCCAGTCCTGTACAAGTTCAGGTGTAACTGCGCTCCACCCGAAGAGGTGTCCTATCTCCTTTGAGATCTGATGCCCCCCTGAGAATCCCTGGCTGAGCATTCCCTCAATCCACTTGGGGTTGTAGGTCCTTGTCCTCAGTTCAGCTGCAAGGAAATCTGAGAGTGTCTCAATCCTCGGGGTGAACCTTGTGTTGGCAATGTAGGATGCAACATTCTTACCTGACATTGCCCTTGCAGCCATTGTGAGCCCTCCAAGGTACTGGTAGACATCATCGTTGTCCAGGACCCCGTAAACACTGTCCCTCACCTGCACGGTTGCATCTACATTTGATAGCTGCTTCATGAAGACCTCCTTCGCATCAATGGCGTATAAGTCCTTTCCATAGATGAATCCCATGTGGTTAAGGTAGGTTTCAACGAGCTGTGACTGGTTGTTCCACTTGGCAGTGGACTCCACAACAGCCGGTATCCCTGTACCGTAACTTCCAGGTGCGCTGCCGAATATCCTTGCTCCTGCAAGTGTATCTGCCATTGGCAGGCCCCTGGCGGTGTAATTTGTGAGATCCTGAAGGTAGTGTTTTCTGAGATAGTTCTGGTTCACCGGTTCATCCAGTTTCATCACAAGCCTTATTGCCTCGTCCATCCTGTCTATGCTGTAGGCAAAGGTATCCCTGAAGAGCCCGCTGATGGTTACAAGGACATCGATCCTTGGCCTTCCCAGGGTTGCAAGGGGGGTCACGTTGATCCCTGTGAATCTTCCTGACTTATCCCATACCGGCTCAGCACCTATCAGTCTCAGCACCATGGCTATTGTCTGTCCATTGGTCCTCATGGTTTCAATGGCCCAGAGAACAACCCCAACGGTTTCAGGGTACCTGCCGTTCTTTGCAAGGTAGTCTGCTATGAGATCATCGGCCATCTTCTTACCGATCTCCCATGCAGCCCTATCCGGTGCCAGTCTGGGGTCAAAGGAGTAGGAGTTCTTACCTGTCGGCAGTAGATCAGGTATCCTGATGGGGTCGGCGCCTCTTCCCGGCTCAACGAATCTGCCCTCAAGGGCCCTCAGGAGATTGCTGATCTCACAGTCACTGGCCAGCTTCTCCCTTATGGCGTTCCTGAACTCTGTGGTGTTACGTGTCGCCGGGTCAAAGCTCACAATGGCCTCAACCATTGCATCAAGTAGCTGACCGCTCAGTGGTTCTCCGAATACATGCAGACCGTAGGGTATCAGTGTTGCTGAAAGTTCATCGAGTCTGTGTTCAATCCTGTCAAGGGCCTCCTCAAAGGATGCGTTGAGGTCAAGGTTCAGTTCCCTGTGAAGGTCCAGTTTCACCGTGAGGTTCTTTATCTCCTCTGCAATTATCAGTTTACGCTGGGGATCCTCTGATGAGTGGTAGCTGTTGATCTTGTGCTGGAGTTCAGCCAGGTCACCGTAGAGTTCACCCACAACCATGGGTGGGATGTTGTGGTTGATGAGCACCGCATATCCCCTCCTCTTGGCCTGTGTTCCTTCACCGGGGTTGTTGACGATGTAGGGATAGATGTGGGGAAGATCACCTATCATGACGTCTGGCCAGTCAAGTGAGGAGAGTCCAACGGATTTTCCTGGCAGCCACTCAAGGGTTCCGTGTGTTCCGAGGTGTATAACTGCATTGAAGTTCTTCTGAAGCCAGAGGTAGAATGCCAGGTACTGGTGGTGGGGTGGGAGCGTGGTTGAGTGTATGAGGTCAGCTGCGTCCTCTCCAAAACCGCGCATTGGCTGTGGTCCAAGGAATACGTTTCCAAGCATCACGCCGGGTATCACGATGCTGCCATTGTATACCATCACGTTCCCTGGTGCTGGCCCCCAGGTTGCTGTTATGTTGTTCCTGAGGGCTTCAGGAAGGAGGCTGAACCATGCCAGGTATTCTGATACGGGTATGGTCACTGCACCTGCCTTCACAACCTTTGCAAGTTCCCCTGGGGCCCATGATCCCACATTGAGGCCCGGTCCAAGGAGTATGCTGATTACCTCTGCAGTTGACTTTTCATCCACCGTGTAGCCCGCTGCCTTCATGGCCCTCAGTATCGTGCTTATGCTCTCTGGTACGTTGAGGTAGCTGGCACTGATACCATCCTTACCTCCCCCTATGTTGTAGTAGATAAGGGCTATCTTCTTCTCTGAGTTTGAAAGTTCCCTCAGTTTCACCCAGTTGATCATTCTCTCTGTGAGCCTCTCTATCCTGTCGGGTATGGGTACGTAGTACGTGTACCTCAACCCTGTCTGAGGGTCAACCATCTCTACGCCGCCACCGATCATGATGGGCTCTATTCTCCCATCAATCTCTGGCAGGGCTATCTGCCAGTAGACCTCGGATGAGAGTCCTGATATGCTCTCGTTCCATGTTTTGAGGTTTGACGCATATACCGCTGAAAGTGCGGGCACATCAAGTTCCCTCAGTATGCTGGTGGAGTTCACCGGATCCCCGTTGTAGAGGTTGAAACCCATACATGTTATGAGTCCGCTTATTCTCGGTGTCCTGTTGCCATCCAGGAAGAACTTCTCTATGACATTCCTCTTTGTTGGTGTGTCCGCTGCAAACCCGAGTATCACATTGTAGCCCTTGCGCTCGAGGCTATCAACTATCGCCGTGTGCATCCTCATGTCGCTTCCACGGTAGTAGGTGTCAAAGGTCAGGATACCTATCCATGGTTTTCCCGGCTTGTAGTGTCCGCTCTGCACATACCAGGAATAGTACTGGTCCCAGCTGGTGAACTGCTGTGCTGAGTCAGGATGGTAGACAAAGGACTTTATGGCTGGAATTGCTGTGAGGTTCTCCCCTGTTCTGAGCTTCATCCCCACATCCCTCAGAAGGAGAAGCATCATCCTCCTGAAATTTTCAGGGCCCCCCTGGTCCCATATATTCTTAACAGTTGCATTGTCCTCGCCTATCTGGGGATAGCTCTTGAAGGTGTTCCCTGTTCCTATGGCTATGATCCTTCTTGCTGATGTGACGTTGAGGATCTGGTTGACCTTTGCAACCGTGTTTGGACTGCTTATCATCTGTATAAGTATCACGTCGGCCCTTCTGCCAGCCTCAATGGCTGCTGCATCGATCTGCGGGTCGTTTCTCAGGAGTTCATCATTGGTGAACATTGAGAGGTTGAATCTGTAGCCGTTCTGGCCTGCCAGTTTATACCCCTCCACTATCGCCTTTGTACTGGATGTTGACCCGGTCAGTATCAGAAGGTTGTAGTGGGATGAGTTCTCTGCAATAACGTCCCCAGTGGTGTTGCTGCTGTTATCCGATGCTGAAACACCTCCTGTAAACATGAGTACAATGATCAGAATTAATGGAATCACTGATCTTCTCATCTTTTCACCTCCATTTAATTTTATTTTAAATCAAATATTGTTGAATTAAGATTTATATAAAATTTGCTTTAATAATAATAAAGTATATTTTAATATACATCCATGAATTTAAATATATTGAATAAAATATAGTCTTATGATACCCCCGAATCCATTGAGAGGTCAGACACAGCTGACCGGAATGTTGTGGATTTATAGGGAGTTTCAATGAACTCATCAACATCTGGGTGATGGAAATGCCATGGTTTGCTGGATATCCACGTGAAAAAATAAAATGGTACCCCACAATAGACCTTGAAAAATGCGTAAAATGTGGTATGTGCATGAACTGTGGACAGAAGGTCTACAGATGGACAGAAGAAGGACCTGTGGTTGCACAGCCCTACAAGTGCGTTGTCGGTTGCAGCACCTGCGCAACCCTCTGCCAGGGAAACGCAATAACATTCCCTGATAGGGAAAAATTGAGGGATCTCTACAGAAAAGAAGGTATCTGGGCCAAGGTTAAAAAAGAACTGCTCAAAGAAGGTAAACTGAACCCTGAAGAGTGATGGATTTCTTTTAAAGCTGGGTCACTGAAAAATCTAATGGGCTTACTGTCTTAAGGCAGTGAGATTGTGCATAAACCCTTCTCAGGTCAGTGACCCAAAAAAATACACTGATGAACCAACATATCCTTATCCATGACAAAAAAGATGGTCGGGGTAAGGTGCCAGTGCCATGAGCCCCCTGCCAGGGAGAGCGGCATGAGGACGGTTATGTGTCCCCGCTGTGGTAAGGTCTACAGGACCGATAAGGAAGACGATGTCTGCTTCAGCTGCCAGAGGCGCTGATCAGAACATCGGTCGGCAGCGTATAGCTCAGCTATCAGAACATCATCAGGATACCACGCCCTGTACCCCAGATTATACTCACCGCTATGATGAGTATAACAAATATGGAGACATAGCTGACCGCCGGTTTAACAATCCTCTCCGGTAACCTGTAGCGCAGGAGCTCCTCAAACATGAGGCCTCCATCAAGGGGCTTGGCAGGCAGAAGGTTCACAGTACCCACAGCGAAGTTCAGGAAGAATATCCAGAAGAAGAGCTCCTCCAGGTATGTGAGTGCAAATGGCAGGGTGCCTCCAAAGACAGATGCCACAGACTCCCTCACCTGCAGGTGGTTACTGGTCCTAATACCCATGTAGGCCCTGCTTGAGTTGTTGGGGTTTCTGCCTGTCTTGAGCCTGAAAGTCCCCTGATCAGTGTCTATTGTGATAACCTCACCAACCCGTATCCTCTTAAGGGCCATTCCATATGTGGTGAGGTTTGTGGTTGGCATTCCATTTATGCTCTCAATAACGAGGCCCGGTTTGAGGACCTCACTTGCAGGACTTCCAGGGACCACACTGTCTATCTGAACACCATCGGCCTGAAAGGCCGCGGGCATGGCATATGCTGAAATACCAAAGAAGAGTGCAAAGCATATACCCGCAAGTATGAGATTGGCCACTGACCCGGCGGCATATATCCTCAACTTTGAAATAGGGCTCACCTTCTTGATGTCATCCTCATCAGGTTCAACGAAAGCACCCGGAAGTATTGCCAGAAGAAGGAGGCCAATGGATTTTATGCGGACCCCCTCAACCCTTGCAAGTATCCCATGGGCGAATTCATGCACCACTATTACCGTGGCAAGGCCCAGTATACCGTAACCCAGAGGCACATAAACCGGTGACCCTGGTATGTCAACACCCGGCACGATGAGTGATGCCTGTGGAGTCACAAATATGTTCTGAAGGGACATCACCATAAGGTAGAGCATGTAAAACATGAAGAAGAACGCCACAGGGATGCCTGCATTCAGTATCCACCTCCAGAGTCCTGGGTGGCCTGACGCGATGCTGTCGATGAATCCCCTCATCCTCTTTGTTCTCCGCAGGAGGAGGGGTCCCTGTATCTCAATCTTGAACCTGTCCCTGAAAAGAACAGCGAATGTCCATATCAGGATAAATGCGATGACGTAAAACCACAGTGCATTCATATTACATAACACCTGTTTTAATGGTTGTTGAAGCGCTCATATAAAAGCTATCATTCATATGTGCTGGGATGGTTTCAGAGTGTCATTGAATCAAAGAGGAGGACCTCACACTCCTCACCTTCAGCTATACCCTCAAGGTTCTCATCTATTACTATGTAGGCATTTGACTCCACCATTGACCTTATTATACCCGAACCTCTGCTCTGGACAGGTTTGACTGTTCCGTTGTCTGCACTTGCCCGTACGTATTCCGTCCTGCCGGGTCCAGATGCAACCTTGCCAAGACACCGCCTCTTCACTGTCCTGTGCCTGTAATCCATGTGCTGCATCCTGAGAAGATAATACCTTGCAAGGACGTCAAACTGCACCATGGCAGCGACAGGATACCCTGAAAGCATGAAAACGGGTTTACCTTCAACCATTCCAAACGCCACAGGTTTTCCTGGCCTAATTGCCACCCCATGGAATAGTACGTCGCCAAGGCTGTCCACAGCATCCACAACCACATCCCCACGACTCACCGCTGTTCCGCCGGTTGTTATGACCATATCATATTCCTTCACTGCCCCTCTGATTTCATCCACTATGATATCCATGTCGTCGGGGGCGTGGATAACCTCTGCCTCCCCACCTGCACTCTCTACAAGGGCCTTGAGGGTGTAGAGGTTTGAGTTGGGTATCTTGCCTGGTTCAAGGTCCGCTGAAGGTTCCATGAGTTCATTACCTGTTATTATCACCTTTACCAAAGGCCTTTTATACACCCTCAGCTGGCTGTAACCGGCCGATGCCGCCATGGCAATTTCTGCAGGTCTTAGGAGGGTTCCTTTACTCAGAACTGTATCCCCTGCCCTGAAATCCTCGCCTGCCGGTGCCACGTTCTCTCCAGGAAATACCGGTCTTACAACACTGATCTCAGGTCCTGAACTGACAGTGTATTCCTCCATGACAACAGCGTCCGCTCCGCTGGGTATGGGGGCTCCTGTTGCGATTTTAACAGCCTCCCCCCTACCCACATCCACATCAGATACATCCCCCGCCCCTATGGAGTCGATGACAGTGAATCTTGATGGATTCTCAGGGGAGGAACCGAATGTGTCCTCGGCCCTAACCGCGTATCCATCCATCGCTGACCTGTCAAAGGGTGGGGAGTCAAATCTGGCTTTTAAATCCTCCGCAAGAACCCTTTTATGGGCATATAGCAGATCCAGGGTTTCAGTATCAGTTAATCTCTGATTCTCATCAAGAATCCTGAATGCATCCCTCACTGGTATGAGTTCTGATAGAAACATGTGACCATCACCGCTTAAGTACTGTTTATACTATTAATATATAAAGGGGATATAAATTCCCGCTGGAAAAGAATCTTTGATTCGTGGAGGTTTCATGATAGAGGTGGACTCTGTCTCTAAAAGCTTTGGAAGAATAAGGGCCCTTGATAACCTCAGCTTCAGTGTGAGGGAAGGGGAACTCATGGGCATAATCGGCCACAACGGTGCCGGTAAGACCACCGCAATACGGATAATAGCAGGGATACTGCACCCTGACTCTGGCACGGTCCATGTGGGTGGCTATGATGTTACCAGGGACCCCCTCAGGGTTAAAGCAATGATAGGTTATCTTCCAGAGGAACCCAACCTCTATGAGCGTTTCAGGGCTGCGGATCTCCTGAGGTACTTCGGTGAACTCTATGGTGTCCCCGGCGATGTGCTGGATGATAGGATATACGAGTTACTTGAACTTGTGGGTATGAGTGAACGTGCAGAGGACCCCATAAACACATTCTCCAAGGGCATGCGGCAGAGGATCGGGATAGCAAGGGCCCTCATACATGACCCTCCAATCATAATATTCGATGAGCCCACCATGGGCCTTGACCCGGCGACAGCATTCTCAATAAGGGAATTCATAAGGGAGCTGAAGGGCTCAAGGACCATGATACTCTGCACCCACTACATGGAGGAGGCCGACTACCTCTGTGACAGGGTTGCCATAATAAACAGGGGTCATATACTCGACATTGGAACACCTGATGAACTCAAATCCAGGGTCCGGGGGGACCTGATACTTGAAGTTAAGGTCTCAGAGCCCTCACTGGTCAGCAGAGAATCTCTTATGAAGGTAAGTGGTGTTAAATCCATTGAAATCGATGGTAAAATCATCAGGTTATCCCTTGGTAGCCGTGAATCCATAACAGAGGTTATAGAGAATATTCCTGGAACTGTCTTCAGTGTGAACACCCGGGAGGCAACACTGAACGACGTGTTCATACAGAGCCTGAAGGGGTCCTAGATGAATCTCCTAACAGTTACAAAATGGGAACTCAGGGGCACATTCAGAAGCCGTAAATTCCTCTTCATATTCATATTCCAGATACTGGTACTTTCACTCACCATATTCATGTTCAGCGGCTTCATTGAGATGATCGGTGAGGGAAGCACTTTCACCCCCTCCCTCAGGGGTTTTGCAGAGCTCAGTGTCACCGACCCCTCAGGTATCATCTCCGGGCAGCTGAACCCCGACGTCCTCTATATACATGGTGGTGCACCATCCAGGCTCCTGGTCGATAACTTCACAGGCATCCCCCTGAATGCAACACTCTACCTTGACTATTCTGATCCAAGAAGGACCGTTGTGAGGGACGAGGTGGAAGCCGCGGTTGAAAGGGCCTCCACCATTATAACCAGGGAACTCATTGAAACCCCAACACCGAGACCTGAGGTCCGTGAGGAGACAAGGGGTGAGGCCCTTCCACTTCAGCTTGTGAGACGGGTCATGGTTTCCATTCTCCTCTTTCTCCCGGTTTTCCTGTTCGGAAACCTCGTGGTGGACAGTATCGTGGGTGAAAAGGAGAGGAAAACAGGTGAAGCCCTTATTGCAATGCCCATAAGGCGCTCTGAGATAATCATCGGGAAGTGCCTCTCTGTTACCGCGACGGTGGCTTTGCAGGTGGGTGTATGGATGATCCTAATAATGGCGGCCGGTTTTCAGATAAGCAACCCGGCAGGTGCCTATCTAACCGTTGTGCTCTCATCAACACCCATCATAGGGCTCACGGCACTCATATCGGTCTATGCAAAGAACTACCGTGAGGCCGGGATAGGTATAACCTTTGCCTACATAATCGCAGCAGCATACCTGATTGTGCCGGCCCTAGCCTACATGGCGGGTTCCTCAGGGTCCCTCTCACCCATGACCCTCACCATAAAGCTGATAGCCGGGGTTAACCTGAATGCAGCTGACCTCATACCGCCCCTGTTCTCGGTCATCATACTCAACATCCTCTTCTATGGCCTTGCAGTCAGATTATTCAGCAGGGATGATGTGGTTTTTGGTCCAAGGCCCGGTATTTTAAGGTTGATGGTGAGACCATGAAACTGAAGGCCATTACAGTTAAGGAAGCACGGGACATATTCTCAAACAGGATCTACATGCTGCTTGTCCTCGTGCAGGTCATAATAATACTGGGTGCCTATGGACTTGCAGTTGTAAGTTCAGTTGCAGCGGATCCAGAGCTCATTGGGGAGTGGGGTGGTTCCAAGTTCCTCAAGGTGGGTGTTGTGGGGGATGAACGTCTGCTCATTGAGGGCCTTGAAAGGGAGGGTCTGGGTGTTACGGAATTCCCGGATCTTGCTGATGCCAGGAAAAGTTTGGGTTCAGGGGTGGTTGCCATTGTCTACACCAGCGGTGGGGATGTCCGTATCGAAGCAGACACCGGCAGTGCATTCTACACCATCATGAGCGAAAGGCTTCAGCGTGCTGCCTCCTGGTACGCGGAGCAGAAACAGCTCAGAGACTCAGGAATCCCTGCATCCACAGTCAAAGCCCTGGAGAATCCCGTTAAACTTAAAATTATCCCCATTAACAGGGAAAGGTATGCTCCCCTTGCAGTTGAAAGCTCCTACTTTGTGGAGATAATGTACGGGTTCATAATACCCTTCGTGGTTTTCCTCCCATTCTTCCTTGGGAGTAACATTGTAACCGACAGCGTGGTTGGCGAGAAGGAAAGGAAAACCTTCGAGGTCCTCCTGATGGTCCCTCTATCCGAGACAAGCATCATTCTAGGTAAGATAACCCCTGCACTCATTTTTTCATTCATTCAGAGCATCCTGTGGCTCGGGATAGTTATACTCCTTGGGGTGCCGGTTTACAATATCCCCCTAATGTCCATCATAATGTTCCTCACGGGACTGGGGTTCACAGGGACCGGCCTCTTCATATCCATCCTTGCAGACAGCACAAAGGAGGCCAACTCTGCCATCACTGTGGTGCTCTTCTTTGCGACATTCCTGCTCTTCGTGCCCCTATTCATGGATATGGGGATCCTCAACCCAATAATACGCTTCATACCCAGCATCATAATGGTCAAGCTCTCATCAAGCCCATATCTCAACCCGGGTCTCATATATGACATGTTACCAGCGGCCCTTTTATCTGTAATCCTCTTTGCGGCTTCAGTGGTCTCATTCAGGAGGGAGGGAGTCATAAGACTCTGAAATTCAAAAAAAGCATGTTTTTTGTCTCATCACGTTATAAGACTCTGAATCCTCACAAAAAATCTGTTCAGTGGGCGAGGAGCAGCATCACAGCCCCGGCACCGACGGGAATGGTTAGGTTATCCTCAACCGGGGTGTAGGCCTCCACCAGCATTCCCGCAAGAGCCCCTGTAAATGCTGTTAGGGGGTCAAGGAAAAAGAGGGCCCCCATGAACCCTGCAAAGAGGAAGGCCACTGAACCCTCAATGCTCTTATCAGGGTTAAAGGGGAGGGTATGTGAACCATACTCCCTGCCAATGATTGTGGATAGTGAGTCACCAAGGGTGAGTATTATAACTGAGGCACTGGCCACTGAAATGTTGAAACCAAAGAGGGCATATGTTAGGGCCATTCCCAGAAAGTAGTAGATGAAGCCCCTCTCGGTATCATCCCTCCGGCAGCTCCTGAGAACATAGGAGAAGAAGGGGAGGGTGAACCTCCTGTCAAGCTGAAATATCACCTCACCCATGAGTGCTGCTGTGAGTGAGAGTGCCACCATGGGGAGGGAGCCGAGGTAGCCTGCAAGGATCACGAACACTATGCCTGCTGCATGTATGATCTGCCTGAAGAACTCCCTCCTGTACCTCAAAAAAACACCTATGTGGACATGTATGCCTCAATAACCCCATGGTAGGCATCATAAAGTTCAGATACATCCAGTGCCACATCATCAAATTTCAGGGTGCTGCCACCAGTGGTTCCTATGACAGCACAGGGCACTTCAATTTCCTGGATTATCTCCTCCACGGATCCCGTCACGGTTAGGATGTACCTTCCATTTGATTCAGCGAATAGGGCCTCATGGATGTTACTGAAGCTTCCAGGGATCTTCCCTGTGTCTATGGTTGCCCCGATACCTGCCTTTATGGCCATCTCAGCGACTGCAACACCTATACCACCTGCTGAACAGTCATGGATTGCCGTTACCTGATTCCCGAATCTTTCAATTATCTTCCTGACTGAGTTTGCAGCGTCAAATTCTGCCCTGAGATCTGTTTCGGGTGGCTTACCATCAACAATGCCATGAACTGTCCTGAGGTACTCTGAGGCGCCCAGTTCAGGTTTTGTATCCCCGATGACGAGTATCTTCTCGCCCTCGGCCTTGAAGTCCATTGTCTTTATGTTATCAAGTGCTAGCCTCCCTGCGACTCCAACCACGGGGGAGGGGTTCACTGTGACCCCCTCGGTTTCATTGTAGAAGCTCACGTTACCGCTTATTACCGGCGTGCCGAAGGTCTCTGCCATCTCAGCCATTCCCCTCACGCATTCCCTGAACTGCCAGAAAACCTCTGGTTTCTCCGGGTTTCCGAAGTTGAGGCAGTCCACTATGCAGAGTGGCCAGGCGCCCATTGAAACAACGTTCCTTATTGCCTCCCCCACAGAGGCTGCGCCGCCACCGTATGGGTCCAGCTTTGTGTGGATGCTGTTGCAGTCAACGGTGAGCGCAACTCCCGTCTTCTCATCGACCCTGAGGACCGCTGCATCATCACCAGGTTTCACAACGGTCCTTATCTGAACCTCATGGTCGTACTGGCGGTAAACCCACCTCTTACTTGCAATGTTAGGTGATGACAGGAGTTTAAGGAGCGCTTCATTGAGAGGGGGGTGCTTGACCTCCACCTGCCCCTCAGGTAAATCTGGTTTTTTTGCCTCCCTTTCAATTACAGGGGGATCCGCGAGGAGTTTTGCTGGAAGGTCCGCTATAAATTTCCCTTGGCTTTCAACTATCATCCTTCCGGTATCTGTAACCTCCCCTATGACCGCGGCCGGGAGCTCATATTTCCTGCAGATCTCCATTGCCTCATCAACCCTGTCGGGGCTGAGAACGAAGATCATGCGCTCCTGTGACTCTGAGAGCATTATCTCATAGGGTGTCATTCCCTCCTCCCTCAGGGGTATCGCCTCCAGGTTGACCCTTGCACCGTTATCACACTTGGCCACGAGTTCAGAGATGCAGCACGTTAAACCCCCGCCCCCGAGGTCCTTCACGCCTGAAACCTCTATTTTCTCCATTATCTCAAAGCTTGCCTCCATCACCATCTTCTTGGTGAAGGGGTCGCCGACCTGAACCGCTGGCCGGTCCTCCAGTTCAGATGAACTGGTGAGTTCCTCCGATGCGAAGGTTACGCCATGGATTCCATCCCTGCCTGTTCTGCCCCCCATGAGGAGGAATACGTCTCCTGGCCGCGGGGCTATCCCCCGTTTTATCTCATCCTTGCGCACAAGGCCCGTGCACATAACATTCACAAGGGGGTTCAGCTGGAAGTTATCATCAAATTCAACCTCGCCTGCAACTGTTGGAACCCCCACACGGTTCCCGTAGTCTGATATACCCTTAACCACGTGTTCAAAGAGGTACCTTGATTTCTGGTCCTCAAGGTATCCGAATCGAAGGGAGTCAAGGAGGGCTATGGGCATGGCACCCATTGAGATTATATCCCTCAGAATCCCGCCTATACCGGTACCTGCACCCCCATATGGTTCTATCGCAGAGGGGTGGTTGTGGCTCTCAATTCCAATGGCCATGGCCAGCTCATCGGTGACCTCAACCACTCCGGCGTCATCACCGGGGCCTATGATTACCCCCTCACCCTCGGTTGGGAAGAGGCCGAGGACCGGGCGGCTGCTCTTGTATGAGCAGTGCTCAGAGAACATCACATCCAGCATCCCGTATTCGAGGGGATTCGGATCCCTCCCAAGTTCTTTCCTTATGAATTCAACCTCTGAATCTGTTAAAACCATTTTCACACCTTATCTAAAGGTTTTATGGATATTATAAGGTTTTCATCCGATATCTTCCATTCCTTGGTGTATTCGAGTTCAGTGTAATCAAAGGAGAGATGGCTGGCCCTGACCTCATTTTCAACGAATTCCCTCTGGGGCTCGGTCAGTTCCCTGAACTCTGGGCTGCATTTCACTGAAACCTCTATTCTGGCCTCAACGTCCAGGTCAAGGTCCTTCCTCATATCCTGGATCCTCCTTACCAGTTCGCGGGCCATTGCCTCACTCATTATCTCAGGTGTGAGTTCCGTGTCAACGAATACGCTTCCACCCTCAAACTGTGCATTCACGATGTTCTCAGGGAGCTCTGTCTCAAACATTATATCATCGGGTTCCAGGACGATTATTCTGCCGTCCAGTTCAACCCTGAAGCTGCCCTCTGATTCCAGTGCGGCTTTAACCTCAGCGCCATCCGCCTCCTCAAGTTTTCTCATGACAGGTGGCATGTCCTGCCTGAGCTTTGGACCCAGAGTTGCGGGGTTTGGTCTGGCTATTATCTTCATATCAGGGAATTCGGTTGAAGTCCTGATGGACTTGGCGTTGGCCTGTTCCGCTATAACCCCTTTGAGGGATTCAGCGGCCTCCAGAACCTTCTCGTCCTCTGATACCACAACTATCTCCCTTACAGGCCATCTCAGCTTGTACCTTGCAGTGTCCCTTGCCCTTGCACATGCCTCTATTATCTCACGGACGATGTCCATCTCCGCCTCGAGTTTGCCATCCACCGCATCCTCACTCACCATCCAGTCCAGCATGTGTATGCTCTCAGGTGAGTCGGGTTCAGCCCCCCTCACAAGGTTCTGGTAGATGTCCTCGCATACGTGGGGTGCTATGGGTGAGAGTGTCACTATCAGTGTCTTGAGGGCTGTGTAGAGGCTGTGGTAGGCTGCCAGCTTGTCTGGGTCGTCCCTCTCTATCCATGTGCGGCTCCTTATGAGCCTTATGTACCAGCGGCTGAGATCCTCCACTATGAAGTCGTGTATTTCACGGGTTGCCCTGTGGAAGTGGAGGTTATCCAGGGCCTCTGTCACCTTCAGGGCCACAGAGTTAACCCTTGAGATTATCCATCGATCCTCATCCCTGAAGTGGAGGTCCTCCAGTTCATGGTCACCTGGCTGGAACTTGTCAAGGGACATGTAGGTTGTTGCGAAGACGTAGACATTCCAGAGTATGTTGAACATCTTGTTAACATTCTTGAGTTCGTCCCATACGAATTTAAGGTCCTCCCATGGCTTGTTGGCCCATAGAAGGTAAAACCTCAGGACGTCTGCCCCGTACTTCTCTATGACATCCTCAGGTTCAACCACGTTCCCCAGGGACTTGCTCATCTTCCTGCCCTCTTCATCAAGGGTGAATCCGTGCATGAGCACCCGCCGGTAGGGTGTCTCATCGAGTGCTATCACACCGCAGCCAAGCTGTGAGTAGAACCAGCCCCTTGTCTGGTCATGTCCCTCGGTTATGAAGTCGTAGGGGAACCATTCACTGAAGAGTTCCTTCTCTCTGGGGTAGTGCAGGGCTGCCCAGCCTGCAACCCCCGAGTCTATCCAGACGTCCAGGACATCGGGTGTCCTCCTCATCCTGCCCCCGCATCTGCCGCACTCGAGTATTATCCTGTCCACGTGGGGCCTGTGGATGAAGTCCCCCTCAAGCTGGCCCTCAACAGCCAGCTCCCTGAGCTCCTCTATTGATCCGACCACGTGTATGCTGTCGCAGTCCTCGCAGACCCATATGGGAATGGGTATCCCCCAGTAGCGCTGCCTTGAGATGGTCCAGTCCCTCGCATTCTCTATCCAGTTCCTGAACCTGCTCTCCCCTGCCCATGAGGGGATCCACTGTACCCTGTCGAGTTCACTGAGCATTTTATCCTTTATCTCTGTTATCTTGAGGAACCACTGCTCTGTGGCAAGGTAGATTATGGGTGTCTTGCATCTCCAGCAGAACCCGTACCTGTGGCTGATGGTCTCTGCCCTCAGGAGGAGGTTCTTTGATCTGAGGTCATCTATTATGTCAGAATCAGCGTCCTTAACAAAGAGTCCCCTGTATTTCCCTGCCTCCTCAGTGAAGACCCCTGCCTCGTCCACAGGGCAGAATACTGGGAGGCCATATTCTTTACCTATCTCAAAGTCCTCTGGACCGTGACCGGGAGCTGTGTGCACGCACCCTGTACCCTCTGTGAGTGTCACATGGTCCCCCATGATGATCCTGTGATCCATGTCCCTGTGGCATGGCACCTCCTCATCCAGGGGGTGCCTGTAGGTGAGGCCCTCAAGTTCAGATCCCCCAACGGTCTTTATGATCTCCGCCTCCTCCCCGAGGACCTTCTCAACGAGTGCCTCTGCCATTATGTAGGTTTCACCATGGAGACGGGCGTAGGCATAGTCAAAGTCAGGGTGGACAGCGACGGCCATGTTCGCAGGGAGGGTCCAGGGGGTTGTTGTCCATACCAGTATATATGTGTCCCCTGAGACCGGGAACTTCACGTAGATGGATGGGTCCTCCTTCTCATGATAGTCTATCTCTGCAAGTGCCAGGGCTGTTTCACAGCGGGGACACCAAGTTATCACCCTGAGATCCCTTAAAAGGAGGTCCTTCTCATGGGCCCTCTTCAGGGTCCACCAGCATGATTCCATGTAGGCGGGGTCAAAGGTCACGTAGGGGTCATCCCAGTCCATCCAGACCCCGAGGCGCTGGAACTGGGATGTCATCACAGCCTTGTTTTCAACCGCGAATTCCCTGCACTTCCTGACAAATTCCTCTATTCCGATCTCATCCTCGATGTCCTTCTTGCTCCTGACACCCATGATCCCCTCAACCTTGTGTTCTATTGGGAGACCATGGGTGTCCCATCCAGGCTGCCTCCTGACATTGAAACCCCTCATTGATTTGAAGCGGAGGTAGGAGTCCTTCATTATCTTGTTCCATGCTGTTCCAAGGTGAATCTTTCCGCTGCAGTAGGGTGGGCCGTCCAGGAATGAATACCTTGGGCCCTTCTCCCTCAGTTCCTTCACGCGTTCATAGATATCCCTTTCTTCCCAGAAACTCTGAACCTTTTCCTCTATCACATGGGGCTTGTAGGATTTTTCGGCTTCCTGGATTGGCATGAATTTCTCCCTCAGATGGATATTAAAATGTCCTGAGCTGGCCCTTGACCAGCATCTCGGTTATGCTTGGTATGTCCTCGAGCCATGCGTCCATTACTCCTGAAACCTTTCCTGTGATGTCATCCATGGTGTAGCCGTCCTCAAGGATCACCTGGGCTGTGGCGGCCTTGGGGTGGTCAATTGGCTTTCCTATCTGGCTGAGTATCATTATATGGACCTGCTTAACTCCCTCGATGCTCTCAACTATGTCTGCGGCCATCTGGTTTGAGAGGAGGTTGTAAATTTTACCCACATGGTTTATGGGGTTCTTACCTGATGTTGCCTCCATGGACATTGGCCTGTTGGGTGTTATGAGGCCGTTGGCCCTGTTACCCCTTCCCACTGATCCGTCATCACCCATCTCAGCGGAGGTCCCTGTAACTGTTATGTAAACAGATGGCTCATCGTCCTCACAGCGGTCGGCTGTATTTACAAAGACCTCAAGGTTTCTCTCTGTGATCCCTGAGGCCAGCTTGAATACCTCATCCTTCACCACATTCTTGATCTCAAGGTATTCCTCGAGGTCTGATACGTATCTGTCCACCATTGCACAGGCAACTGTAAGGGTTATGTTGTCGTTTTCCCTGAGACCCATGACCTTTATGTCCTCACCCACTGCAGGGTATTTCTTCTTGAACTCAGGGGAGTTGAGGAGGTTCTCTGCCTCCATCACTATCCTCTCGGTCTCTGAGAATGGTGCGAATCCAACCCCAAATGATGTATCATTTGATAGGGGCGCCCTTCCCTTCCTTGCAAAGACGTCCCGCAGGTCCCCTGAACCGTGCCCGATCTTGCACTCCACCACGGTGCAGGTCTCAACATCAAGGTTTATTATGCTGTCCCTTAGGTACTCCTTGGCTGCTGATATGGCTATCCTATCAAGGCCTATCTTCTCTCCATCAACCTCGGCGATGCCCCTTCCCGTGAGGAGTATCTCTATCGGTTTTATAACCTCACCGCCTCCAAACTGTGGTGCGGATTCTCCGGCTGTTATCTGTACCTCGTCGGTGTTGTGGTGCATTATGGCACCGAATCTGTCAAGGTAGGCGTTGCAGAGGGCCCTGCTAACTGATTCAGCGATCCCGTCACTTATACTGTCAGGGTGTCCTATGCCCTTCCTTTCAACTATCTCCACCTTCTGGTCCTCGATTGGTGTCTGGTTAAGGGGTTCAACGATAATATTTCTCACACTGATAACCTCCTGATGAATATGCACAGTAATGGTTTATGGTTTTGAGCTGATGATATAAATAAATATAACACAGTGTTTTCAGGAGAATCTATGATGGAGAAAGAGGTGTTCAATAAGACAAGGGGCGCCACTCTTGGTGCTGTGAGGTTTGCAGATACATTCCTTTCACGTTTCAGGGGTTTGATGCTCAGGAGGAACGTTGAGACTGGACTTGTACTTGAAATACCCGGGGGACGTGGAAGATACGGCTCGGGAATACACATGTTCTTCATGCTGGTCCCGCTTGACGTCCTATTCCTTGATGAGGATATGCGGATTGTTGATATGGCTGAACTCAAACCATGGCAGGTCTACAATCCCGTGAAACCTGCAAGGTATGTTATAGAACTTAAAAAGGGAAAAATTGAGGAAACCGGGACCCGAATAGGCGATATACTGGAATTTAAGGATATCTGATTCCGCCTCAGGGAACCCTAAAATGTGAAATCCCATGGGAGCTAGGATCTCGCCCTCTTTTTTATCTCGGAGATTGCAACCTCCGCCACCCTCTGAACCATTGGGCTCTCATCTCCAAGGAGGCCCTCAAGGTCCTCGACTGAATCCTCATCACCGAGTATTCCAAGGGCCAGGGCACACGCGTACCTCACACCGGGTTTCTCATCTGAAAGATGCTCCCTGAGGGGTCCGACAGCCCTTTTATCATCAAAGGTTGCAAGGGCGAGTGCAGCCGCCTCCCGGACATGGTAGTCCTCATCATCAAGGGCCTCTATGAGTGGTTCCACAGCCCGGGGATCTGCAACCTCTGCAAGGAGTTCAACAGCGTCCTCACGCACAACCCAGTCAGGGTTCTTGAGTTCCTCAAGGAGAAAATCAATCCTCTTACCCTCCATTAAAACACCCCCTACTCCATTATTTCTGTTGCAGATGATAATTAAATTTTATGAAGGAGAATGGGTGCTGACCTTAAAACATACTGTTGGAGGGCTTTGAAATGGTCAGATAGTCCTCAGAATCTCTCCAGGTCCTTCAAACACAGTTATACCCTCCATTGAGGAGAGCCTCTCTGTGTTTCTGATGTCCACCTCCCTCATGTGGATGGTTATTATCCTACCACCTGAGACAGCGCCATATGGACATGAGCTCTGACACAGCCCGCAGCCCCTGCACTTGAGGAGCCTTATCTCAACCCCCGGCACTATGGCGTCCCCGGGACATGCCGCTGCAGCAAGGCACTGCTCGCATCTCCTGCAGAGTTCAAGTTCAAGTTTTGATGGGAGGACCGTTTCAACGTCCCCCTCCTCAAGGTCCACAGGGACGCAGTATACCGGCACTCCCCCCTTACCTGCCTGGGCCACGGCATTTGTTACAAGTGTGTCTGCTATACCATGAACTATCTTGGCCACGGTATTGGATGTTACAGGAGATACCACCAGAAGATCGTATCTCCCCATTGATAGCCTCCCTGTTATTGGGAAGCTGTAGCCCTCGTCACTTTCAAGGACAAGTTCCCTGTAGTATCCGCCAGAAAGTTTCCTGACCCTCTCAAAGAGGCCGTACATCCTCAGGACCTCCTCTGAGGCACCTGATAGGAGTATGGTTACCTCGTGGCCCCTAGAAACCATCTCCTCCAGTGCCTCCACACTCTCAAGGAGGAGGTGCCCGGCCCCTGTGAATGCCCAGGCAATTCTCATCTACAGGATCTCCATGTACTTGTAGGCCTCTGATTCCTCAAAGGCGTAGTGGACCTTTGTGTAGGAGGACATGAACTCTGAAACCTCTTCCTTAACATCTTTTCCGTCAATAACAACCTTCTTTATGTATTCTGCAACCTCTGACATCTCTGACTCCTTCATCCCGCGCCTTGTTATCTCCTGTGTACCTATCCTTATTCCTGATGGGTCGTCTGACCTGTTAACATCGTCCCATGGGAGAAGGTTCTTGTTGAGTATTATGTTGTTGGCCTCGAGTCTCTTGGACATCTCTGCGGCCCTGCCAATGTCTGATACATCCATCACAACCTGATGGGATTCTGTGAAGTCGAGGTGCTCACAGAGTACATTGAATCCAAGTTCATTGAGGCTTTCTGCTAGTTTCTTTGCGTTTCTGATTGTCTGTGCCGCGTATTCACTTCCAAACTCAAGCATCTCTGCGGTTGCTATTCCTAGGCCGGCCACATGGTGGAGGTGGTGGTTACTCACAAGTCCCGGGAAGACCGCCTCATCTATGTCATCTGCAAGTTCCTCCCTGCAGAGGATTATGCCACCCTGGGGTCCTGGGAATGTCTTGTGTGTGCTTCCCACCAGCATATCGGCGCCCTCCCTGAGGGGATCCTGGAAGTATCCGCCTGCAATGAGGCCAAGGACGTGGGCTCCGTCGTACATTATCCTTGCACCCACCTCCTCTGCGGCCTCAACAGCCCCCTCCACAGGGTGGGGGAAGAGGAAGAGGCTCCCGCCAAAGAGTATTATCTTTGGTCTGACCTCAAGGATCTTCTTCTTCATTGCATCGGCGTCTATGTTCATGTTTTCAAAATCAAAGGGGTGTGTGTATATTTTGAATCCCCTGACACCTGCTGCACTGACCTTGGCATGTGATATGTGGCCGCCGTATGGGACCTCCATGGCCATTATGGGGTCGCCAACATCTGCAGTTGCAAAGAAGCATGCGAGGTTGGCCACAACACCCGAAGTTGGCTGGACATTGGCATGTTCTGCCCCGAAAAGTTTCTTTGAGAGTTCAATTGTGATCTCTTCAATCTCATCTATGTACCTGCAGCCCTCATAGAGCCTCTCGCCGGGAAGACCCTCTGCATAGCGGTGTGACAGATCAGAGATGAGGGCCTCCTTGACCCTTGAACTGGTTATATTTTCACTTGCTATGAGGTTGATGCTTGACTCCATCCAGCTATTATGATCCTTCATGAGATCTCTTATCCTCTCGGTATAATCCTGATTGCTGACCATGAAAATCATCTCCATTAGGAAAATAGTTAAAATTACAATATAAAATTGGTGCCGGTGATTTTATCTGCAACAATCATGAGAGCAGAAGATGAATCTGGGAGAGATCATGAAAAAGAGTTTGATGCGAAAAAGGTGCATAAATAGCATTGAGACAGAATAAATCAAATCAAGAGTTCAGATAAAAGAAAGTGTTTTGATGGGGCCAGCCCATCTATTTTGAAGCGGGTTCGTTGAGTGCAGCTTCGATCTGAGCCATGATCTGCTCTGTTTTGAAGTGCTGCTGGTCCATTGCACCTGATGGACAGGCTGCCACACAGGTACCGCAGCCCTTACAGAGGGCCACGTTGACGTTGGCGTGCCCTTCCTCTATGCTTATGGCACCGAATGGACATAGCTCAATGCAGACCTCACAAGCACCGCAGACGTCGGAATCTGTAACTGCGATTATTGGCTCAATTTCCACTTCACCCTTAACCATTGGTATTGCTGCACGTGCAGCTGCACCTGAAGCCTGTGCAACAGCGTCAGGAATGTCCTTTGGACCCTGAGCCACACCTGCAAGGTACACACCGTCTGTCAGTGTGTCAACAGGCCTGAGTTTTGGGTGTGCCTCCATGAGGAAGCCGTCTGCAGATTTGGATAGACCGATTGTCTGCCTAAGTGTCTCTGCACCCTCTGGTGGGACGAGACCAACACCAAGGACAACCATGTCGTAGTCGTACTCTGTGACCTTACCCAGGAGTGTGTCCTCTGATCTCACTGTGAGTGTGAGGTCAGGGTTCTCGATGACCTCAGCGGGTCGTCCCCTTATGAATTTGATTCCGTATTTCTCCTGTGAGCGTTTGTAGAATTCCTCGAATCCTTTACCGAATGCCCTTATGTCCATGTAGTAGAGTGTGACCTCTGTGTCAGGCATTTTGTCCTTGATGAGCTGTGCGTTCTTCATGATGTACATACAGCAGACACGGGAACAGTAGGGCTTTCCAACCTGTTCGTCCCTTGAACCCACACAGTGGATGAAGGCAACCCTCTTTGGTTTTTCGCCGTCTGATGGTTTGAGGACCTTACCATCGGTTGGGCCTGAGGCGTTGATCATCCTTTCGAGTTCAAGACCCGTTATGACGTTGGTGTGTCGGCCGTAACCGTATTCGAGTTTCTCTGTTGGGTCGTAGGCGTCGTATCCTGTTGCCACGATTATTGTACCAACTTCGATTTCGATTTCCTCTGGTTCCTGGTCGTGTTTAACGGCTCCCCTTTCACAGACCTCATCACAGAGCATGCACTCTATACAGTAGTCCTTGTCAATGGTTGCGCAGAGCGGGACAGCCTGTGGGAATGGTATGTAGACAGCCTTGGTCATACCGATTCCCTCGTCGAAGTAGTTTGGCATTTCAATTGGGCATACCTCTACGCAGGAACCGCATCCGGTACAGAGGTCCTCGTCTATGTACCTTGGTTTCTTCTCGATTTTGACCTTGAAGTTACCTATGTAACCGTCAACTTCCTTAACCTCGGCGTAGGTTATGAGTTCAATGTTGTCGTGTTTACCGACATCCACCATTTTCGGTGCGAGGATACACATTGAACAGTCGAGGGTTGGGAAGGTTTTGTCCAGCTGACCCATTCTTCCTGAGATACTTGGCCTCTTTTCGACCATGTAGGTCTTGAATCCCATGTCGGCAAGGTCAAGGGCGGCCTGTATACCTGCAACTCCTCCGCCGATGACCAGGGCCTTGTCATCCACACTAACCTTTGATGCCTCGAGGGGTTCCAGGAGCCTTGCCTTGGCAACCGCCATCCTCACAAGGTCCTTGGCCTTTTCTGTTGCGCCCTCAGGGTTGTCCATGTGGACCCATGAGTCGTGCTCCCTTATGTTTGCGAATTCGAATAGGAACTGGTTGAGTCCTGCCTCCTCAACACATCTCCTGAAGGTTGGTTCGTGGAGCCTTGGGGAACATGCAGCCACAACTACCCTGTTTATCCCGAGTTCCTTGATGTCCTTCTGTATCTCGAGCTGACCTGGGTCAGAGCAGTAGTACTTGTAGTCCTTTGCAACCACAACGTTTGGTAGTTTCGCAGCGTAGTCCCTCACAGCCTCAATGTCGACCACACCGCCGATGTTTACACCACAGTGGCAGACGTAAACACCGATTTTTGGTTCTTCCATTGTTTCTTTTTTTTCTTCTGCCATTAGATCACCTTGCATAGAGATATCTAGCAATGACATTTATTTGATGTAAGGTATAGCACAGTGCTAAATAAATATTTCTATCAAAAACTTTAAGTAAGATTTATATAGTATTACATTTATTTTTATAAAAGGGCTAAAATTTAAAAAAATTTTCATTATATTCCGAATTCAAAATAAATTTTTTTAGAGTATGATGGACCATAGTGGCAGTGACACGAGACACAGTATTGTACTCATGAATATACACGATGATACAAGGTCTACGTCAAGATCATTTTCAATTGCAAGTACCGCTGCAAGCATGGCCGAGGGCATTGATGCCTCAAGGACCGTTACAGAAAAGTCCATTCCCCTAAATGATAAGAGGTAAGCGATGAATGCCGCAATTATAGGGGATACTATGAGCCTCACGGCACTCACAAATGTGGCCTCAGCCAGCGAATCCCGCAGGAACCTGAAGTTCAGTGACAGGCCAAGTGAAATCATTATGAGGGGAACCGCTGCACCGGCCAGATAACCAAGAACCGTGCCTGCAATTCCCACAGGTAATCCCATCAGGTTGAAGGCAACCCCCAGTATGAATGCCCAGAGGGGTGGGAAGGTGGCTGCCCTTTTAACGACTGCAGTCCCCTCAGCCCCTGAAATAACTGACAGTATGAGTCCAAGGGATGTGAACATAACTGTTGTGCCTGTATCATAGAATATTGCCCTTAAAAGACCCTCAGATCCAAATATTCCCTCAGTTACAGGGTAACCCAGGAAACCTGAGTTCATCATTGCCACAGCAACAATTATCCCCCAGGTTTTTTGGGAATCCATACCCCTCCTTCTTGCCCACAGGGATGCTATGGCTCCAGATAATGCCCCGGTGCTTATACAGACCATTGGTATCAGAAAGAGGTCCGCTATTCCACTTAAGTCGGCCCTGTAGAGTGACGTGAATATCAGTGAGGGTATTGCGAGGTTTATGACAATCCTGTTGAGGGGTGATGCATCCTCCTCCCTCAGTATGCTCCCCAGTTTAAGTGCATGTCCTGTGAGGACAAGGATCAGTATGGACAGAACCGTTTCAAACGAGCCCATAAAAATCAAAAATTAGGGTTTAATCAACAATACCTGCTTCTGTTATCTTGAAGACACACTCACCCTCCGGAAGGTGGGGGCTGTCAACAAGCCTCGCTATCCTCTTACCTGCAAGTCCCTTCTTGAGCCACAGGCGGTAGGTCGCTGCATGGCCCAGGACGTGTCCGCCTATCGCCTTTGTGGGGCTTCCGAAGAAGGCGTCGGGTCTTGCCTGAACCTGGTTTGTTACGAATACAGCTGCATTGTAGGTGTTTGCTATGTTCTGGAGGGTGTGAAGGTGCTGGTTGAGCTTCTGCTGCCTTGTTGCTAGGGCCTCCCTCCCAACATACTCCGCCCTGAAGTGGGCTGTTAGGGAATCCACGATGACGAGGCGTATGTTCTTGCCCTCCTGTATGAGCTCATTCACCTTCTCTGCCATAAGTATCTGGTGACTTGAGTTGAATGCCCTTGCAATGTGTATCCTGTTGAGAACCTCCTCAAGGTCCAGTTCAAAGGCGTTGGCTATCTGCTCTATCCTTTCCGGGCGGAAGGTGTTCTCTGTATCTATGAAAACTGCCTCTGCATCCAGGCCGCCCCTTTCCTCTGGCAACTGCACAGTCACCGCTAGCTCATGGGATAGCTGGCTCTTACCTGACCCGAACTCTCCGAAAACCTCTGTTATTGCCTGTGTTTCAATCCCGCCGCCTATGAGTTCATCCAGGGCCTTGCTCCCTGTTGTTATTCGGCCCACGTCCTTTCGGCGTTCCATCACATCAAAGGCGGTTTCAAAGTCTATTTTTTCAGCCCTTCTGGCAGCCTCTATCACCTTCTCAGCCACGCCCTCACCAATTTCCGCCTTCACAGAGAGTTCCTTGGCAGTGGCTGTGGCAAGACGCATCATGTCCCCGAATCCTGCGTCCCTTAATTTCTGTGCCGTTTTGGCCCCCACGTTTGGTAGATCTTCCAGTTCAACCATTTTAATCTCCCTTAAATTTCATTTTAAAATTCAATATTCACAACCTTTCTGGGTATAAACCTCGGTTCCTCATTGTATTCATCAAAATCCGCGTTTCCGATAACCTCCACAGTAACGCCGTTAAGGTCCTCAACCCTCTCCTCAAGGGCTGATTCATCTGCAGACTGGTTTATGATATCAACAACCTCCCTCGTGGACATTCCCAGGACTTTTTCAGCCTCCCTTCCAAAGAAGGTTATGAGTACCTCTCCGGTATCATCCATGATCCTCCCGGGGATCATCAGGAGGTATCGTGGCTCATCCACAAGGGCGCCGCAGAAGTTACAGATGTTCTCGTCAGAGATTTCAAGCCTCTCATTGCATGATGGGCACTTTATGGATAGAATTCTCCTGCCTGACATTTCTGTGAGTTCACCCTTTATCATGACATTTCTTGAATCCTCCTGAAGGTCCTCAATATTCATATGTGGGTAGAGGATCTCCTGGAGCTCCTCAAATGAGGGTAACCCGCTGATATCCCTTTCAGTTGCCGGTTCAATCCTTGAATTTCTCCCTATGCTGAGTTCAAGTCTCTCTCCGCCCATATCATCCCTGTAGATTACGCGGGGGTTTTCTATTCTCACCGCATCTCCAATGCTCAGTGGTTTCTCCGCAGCATCATCCCAGAGGCTTGCCCTTATGGATCCTGTGTCATCAGCAAATTCAACGGTTCTCACAAGGCCGGGTGTCCCGTCACCCCTCTGGAACTCCCTGGGATCAAAGAGATCAACCACCCTCGCAATTATCCTTATGTTCCTGTCGTCCTCCTCAAGTTCATCGATCTTCTTTGTGGTGTAGAGCATCTCCTCAAGCTCCTCAAAGGAGGGCAGGTTTTCAATATCCTCTGGGAGGGGCTCCACTATTCTGGTTGTTCTTCCTGTGTTGAGTTCCACGCTGTAAAGCCCTAGTCTTATTCTGGCATTCTCTATTCTCACCGCATCCCCCACATTCAGGGGTTTTTCTGCCTTATCGTCCCAGAGGCTGACTCTTATCTTGCCTGTCTCATCTGCAAGTTCCATTGACCTCACGATACCGGTCCCATCCTGCCTCTCAAATTCCCTCGGGTCGCTGAGGCTGAATATCCTACCTACAACATCTACCTCCTCACCCTCATCCTCCATTTCAAGTATCTCGGCTATCTTGAGGGGTCTCAGATGTTCCCTGTACTCCTCAAGGACCTTAAGGAGCGAACCATCAGATTCAGGGTTGACGGTGATGCGGGTGTTGAAGTTAGTATTTATGCGGTATGACTGGTTGAACTCATCAAATTCAACCCTTGCACCGGATATCCTTACAATGTCCCCCTTGTTGATCTTTAGGCGGGTGTCATCATCCCAGAGTGTTACCCTTGCAGAGCCTGTATCATCTGTAATCTCAATGGATCTTACAGAGCCTGTTGTTCCATCGTTTCTTTCAAACTCCACAGGGTCATGAACCCTTGTTACAAGGCCCATCACAGTTGCGCTCTCCATCTCATGGAGGTCCCCTATCTTAACCACCTTCTCACTGTACTCGGGAACATCATATTCCCCTGGCACAATCCTTGTGAGGCTGGTGTGTGTGAGTGTTACACTGTCATCCCTTCTCCTTGTCTGGGCCCCCAGTATCTTAACAGCGTCTCCCTCCTTAAGATCAAGCTCCTCCACGAGGCTGACGTCGTTGTTCCAGATTGTGTATGTGGTTGAACCTGTTTCGTCCATTATGTCAAGTGAAATGAACCTTCCCTCACGGCCATCCCTCTCAAAGGTCCTCACGCGGGATATGCCTGTTATTCTTGCAATGACGTTGACCTCCTGGTCCTCGGCAAGGTCAGCGATGGGGGTTATCTCCTCCCTGTATTCTGGAAAGTCCGGAAAATCCGCAGGGTCAAGGACCTCAACCCTTGACCTTGGCATGAGATGTGCCTCCTTTCTGCCCCCGAATCCACCCCTTATTCTAACATCCCTTATCCTGATCACATCGCCCTCATTGAATTTCTTGAGGAGCTTCATGTTCTCTGTCCAGAAAACGGTTCGAAGTTCACCTGTATTATCTGCAATTATCACATTGGCAAGTTTTCCCTCCCTTCCCTTCCTTGTTGTGAAGGTCCTGGGACTTGATATTTTCATGACCCTGCCTGTCACCGGTGCCTCTGCACCCTCCTCAAGTTTGGATATGGTGTCCATCCTGTGCTCTTCCTTCTCTGACAGCATCGTATTTTCATCCCTGAGGATCTCATCAACCACCGTCGTTGCAATTGCAACATCATCCATGAATCCTACGTCCCCATATTCCTCTTTCCTTTTCTCTATTAGCTCCTGAAATTCCTCAAGGGACATTCTGTCCTTAATCCTTTCATATTCCCTCTTAAGTTCTTCCTTCATTTGGGTCCCTCACTTGATTAATAATTATTAAGGACCGTCTATAAAAGACTTGGTGAGGTCCTGGAAACTAATATTCCTGGAACTGTTACTACCTTGTATTACTGAATATTTAAATTTTATTATCAAAGTATTTATTAATGGTGGGTGAAAATATAACTGTAAAATTCAGCCGAGTTTTTCAGTATGAAGGTGGAATGCAGATATCCAGTGAACAGATGGGGACATCTGAACTTTAAGGATGCTCTAATTTTCACAGCCAGCCCCATGGACCCATTGCTGGAAATTTTATGATGCCTTCATCATATTCTGCTAAAGGAGGATAGAAGATGTCTATGACTGTTTCTGAGAAAATACTTGCCAGGGCTTCAGGTAAAGATCGTGTGGAGGCCGGTGAAATAGTTATGGCCAGTATAGATGTAGCCATGACCCATGACCTCACAGGGCCCCTGTCGGTTGAATCCTTTGAGAGGATAGGAAAAGACGGGGTCTGGGACCCTGAAAAAATCGTTGTGATATTCGACCACCAGGTACCTGCAGATTCCCTGGATGCGGCCCAGAACCACATGATAATGAGGGAATTCGTAAGGGAACAGGGCATAAGGAACTTCTATGATGTCAGGGAGGGTGTATGCCACCAGGTGCTACCTGAAAAGGGACACGTGGTGCCTGGAGAGGTTATTGTGGGGACAGACTCCCACACCTGCACCCACGGTGCCCTCGGGGCCTTTGCCACCGGTATAGGATCAACTGACATGGCAATGGTCTTTGCCACCGGAAAACTGTGGTTCAGGGTACCTGAAACGATACGCTTCGAAATAAGCGGCTCACTCAGAAAACATGTGTATGCAAAGGACGTCATACTGAACATCATAGGAAAGGTGGGGGCAGACGGTGCCACCTACATGGCCTGTGAATTTGCAGGTGAAACCGTCGCAGATATGAGTGTATCAGACCGTATGGTGCTCTCCAACATGGCAATAGAGATGGGTGGTAAAACCGGGATAGTGGAGCCGGATGAAAAAACCATAAGGTACGTGGAAAGGAGATCAGATAAACCCTACAGGGTTTTCAGGACAGACCCCGATGCCCCCTCCCTCAGTGTCGTGGAGGTTGATGTCTCCGACCTTGAACCCCAGGTGGCATGTCCCCACAACGTTGACAATGTGAAGCCCGTCAGTGAGGTGGATGTTGAGATAGACCAGGTTTTCCTTGGCTCATGTACAAACGGCCGCCTCAGTGACCTCAGGGATGCCGCTGCAATACTGAAAAACAGGGAGGTTGCAGACAGCGTCAGGATGCTCGTGATACCCGCCTCGAGGGAGGTCTACCGCCGGGCCCTCTCAGAGGGTCTCATGGAGATATTCGTGGACGCAGGCGCCCTGGTGTGCAACCCATGCTGCGGACCATGTCTCGGTGGCCATGTGGGACTTGTGGGGCCAGGAGAGGTCAGCCTTTCAACATCAAACAGAAACTTCAGGGGCCGGCAGGGAAGCCCTGAGGCACAGGTATACCTATCATCCGCGGCGGTTGCAGCCGCATCCGCAGTTACAGGCAGAATCACCCATCCTGCTGAACTTGAATAGTGGAGGTGCTTGGATATGAAAGGAAGAGTCTGGAAATTCCCCGACGACGTGGACACCGACATAATCATACCAGGAAGATACCTTGTGATGCGTGACCCTGAAAAACTCAGGGAACACGTCATGGAGGGCCTCGACCCTGAATTCCCCTCAAAGGTCAGGCCAGGGGACTTCATAGTTGCCGGGAAGAACTTTGGATGTGGATCATCAAGGGAACACGCCCCCCTTGCCCTCAAGGGTGCCGGAATAGCCGCTGTTATTGCAGAGTCCTTTGCCAGGATATTCTACAGGAACGCCATAAATGTGGGCATACCCCTCCTTGAGGCGCCAGGAATAACAGATGAACTCAATGAGGGTGATGAGATAGAGGTGGACCTGGAAAGGGGCGTTATAACACGGGGAGATGAGGAATTCCCCTTCAAGAGACTCCCTGATTTCATGGTGGAAATACTTGAAAGTGGGGGTCTCATACCCTACCTCAGGAAAAAGGGAGAATTTGACGGGTGAATACCATGAAGATAGCCGTTATACCAGGGGATGGTATCGGTAAGGAGGTCATGGAGGCCGCCCTTCATGTCCTCAAAGGACTGGAACTTGAATTGGAATTTGTGTATGCAGATGCAGGGGATGAGTGCCTTGAGAGGACAGGAACGGCCCTTCCAGATGAAACAATTGAAATCATCGGTGAGGCGGACGCCGCCCTCTTTGGTGCCGCAGGTGAAAGTGCAGCGGATGTTATAGTTAAACTGAGGCGTGAATTTGATCTTTTTGCGAATTTGAGGCCTGTTAAGTCCCTTCCGGGTGTTCCGTGCCTTTACCCTGACCTTGACTTTGTCATAGTGAGGGAGAACACTGAGGACCTCTATGTGGGTGATGAGGAGTTCAC
>NZ_JASFYE010000002.1:233232-252218 GCF_030055425.1 Methanothermobacter sp. | reverse complement strand
ATTTCAATCCCATTTTGGTCTGATTTTAACAGGGCGGATTTTTTCTCTATTTGGCCTGTATCACTCTGAAATTTCTCCTCTCAGACTTATAAATTTGTCGATCCCCGATAATGCAGTTCATTTATATTGACAGACGACTTGCTTTTGGGCTTTATAATTAAAAAATAAAGATCATGAATAATTTAAAAAATTAAAATCAAAATTTTAGCGAGATAAAAAGTTAAAAATAAACTATAATGACTTTTAATGATAAAAGAAGCTTAAAATAACATGTGGTTATTATAAAAGGCTAGCTGGAAAATGGTCAAAAACTTCTGAAGGATATCCCTTCAATGGCCTTAAAAAATTATTTTATTGGATTAAAAGCTTTAAAAATAATTTTTAGTGTGATATGAACTTATTAGAATCACTAAAAATGTTTTATAATTTCAAAGAGTTTATTGGAATTTCCATTATTGAATCAAAATCTTTTAAATCTTTATAATCTAAAAAAAACAAAATTTAAGCAATTATATGGATCATTAACAGCCTTCTGTGGTGGATCCAGAAGGTGAAAAGCAATAATGAAAAGTCACCAGAAGGCCTCCTCATAACTATTTTTAAGTGGTCACTCCAACTATTTATCTAAAGTCAATGAATTAAGTTAACCTGGTGATACCATGCCATATAATGTTAAAGACATATCACTTGCCCCACAGGGTAAAAAGAAGATCCAGTGGGTTCAGGAACACATGCCTGTACTTGAAAGGATCAAGAGGGACTTCTCAGAGGAAAAACCATTCGAGGGGATCACAGTAGCATCATGCCTCCATATAGAACCAAAAACCATAAACCTGGGACTCACCCTCCTGGCAGGCGGTGCAGAGGTTGCCATGACAGGATGCAACCCCCTATCAACCCAGGACGATGCAGCCGCCGCTGGAGCAAAAATGGGCCTTAACATGTACGCCTGGCGCGGTGAAACCAATGAGGAGTACTATGAAAACATACACCGTGTCCTGGACCATGAACCTGACATCCTCATAGACGACGGGGCAGACATGATATTCCTGGTACACAGGGAAAGGAGGGAACTCCTTGATGGAATAATAGGTGCCTGTGAGGAGACAACAACAGGTATACACCGACTAAAGGCCATGGCAGCCGATGGTGCCCTCGAATTTCCCGTGATGGCCGTGAACGACGCCTACACAAAGTACCTATTCGACAACCGCTATGGGACCGGCCAGTCCACATTTGACTCCATAATGGGAACCACCAACATGCTCATAGCAGGCAAAACCGTTGTGGTGTGTGGCTATGGTTGGTGCGGGCGCGGAATAGCCCTGAGGGCCCAGGGTCTTGGCGCGAATGTCATAGTAACCGAGGTTAACCCCATAAGGGCACTTGAGGCCCGTATGGATGGATTCAGGGTTATGAGGGTCTCAGAGGCCGTTAAACATGCAGATATACTGGTAACTGCAACAGGAAACACTGATGTGGTTGCGGGTGATGACTTCATGAACATGAAGGACGGCTGTGTGATGGCAAATGCAGGCCACTTCAACGTTGAAATAAACAGGGAGGACCTTGAAAGGTTATCAGGGGAGAAAAGACTGGTTAAGGAGGACATAGAGGTCTTCATCATGCCTGATGGGCGCAAATTATACCTCCTTGCCGAGGGGAGACTTGTGAACCTCGCCTCAGAGAGGGGTCAGGGCCACCCAGCAGAGATAATGGACATGAGCTTTGCAATGCAGGCACTATCAGCAAGATATCTCCTCACTGAAAAACCTGAACCCGGCGTCTACAGGGCCCCTGATGAAATAGACATTCGGGTTGCGGAGATGAAACTGGAGGCCATGGGAATCCAGATCGATGAACTGACAGAGAAACAGATAAGGTACCTTGAAAACTGGGAAGAGGGGACATAGGAGGAAGAACTTGGGTTTCTTCAGGATGATAGATAAGGGCAGAGGTCCTGTAAGACTCTTTGTTGGTGGTGTGCATGGAAAGGAAGGCCTCACAGCTATAAGAGCCCTCAGGAAGCTTGGTTTCAATGACATCCGGAGGGGGAAACTGATAATATACAGCTGCAACCCCACAGAGTACATGAGCACACTCGACCCCAATTATTACAGGAGCCAGCAGGGAATGGAGATAATAGGACTCATAGAGAAGTACCAGCCATCAACATACCTGGAGGCCCACTGCTACAGGGAGGAGAGCTACAGCAGATTAACGGATCCCTCAAGGAGGAGCATGGATGGTGTCCCTCCCCTCATAGAACTGGAGAAGGGTGTTCTGATAGGGTCTGTATCACCCCACATACGCAAGAAACTCTTCAGACGTGAGGACATCTGCCTGACCATTGAGATGCCCTGTTTAAGGGGACCAGAGGACGAAGTTGATGGTCTCGAGGTTTACGTGAATTTCCTGAAAACCGTTGCCTCATCAGAGACCCGTGAAGAACTGGAGGAGCGTCTTAGTAGAAAATACCCAGAGCAGGTTGAAACCGCAAGGAGATACGCCAGGGAATTCTTCGGGGAATACCCCCCATTCTAGGTGAATCCTGGAAAATCATGTTAATGAAGATAATGAGATACTAACGTAAGTCTGGGGTGGATACTATCAGTGTGAAATCATATATAAAGAGGCTCATTAAACTTGTTGAGATGGAGAGGGAGGCAGAGATAAACGCCATGATGAACGAGATAAGGAGACTGTCCCCCCAGAAGCGTGAAAGAATAGGGAGGGCCATAAATGGCCTTAACGGTAAGGTAACCGGGCGTGAACTTGGATTCCATCTCGTGAAATACGGGAGGAGGGAACCCATAGATACCCAGATATCGGTGGGTGACCTTGTCCTGATAAGCCGTGGAAACCCCCTCAAAAGTGACCTAACAGGTACCGTGGCGGCGAAGGGTAAACGCTTCATTGTGGTGGCACTTGAAAATGTCCCCCGCTGGGCCCTGAGGAACGTAAGGGTGGACCTCTACGCCAATGACATAACCTTCCAGAGGATGATAGATAACCTCAGGGGTGCAGGAAGGAATGTGTTCAGGGTTTTAAGGTTTCTTCTGGGAGATGAAAAGCCATCTGGTCACCAGATTGTTGAATTTGAACCCGTGGACTCTGAACTCAACAGGTCCCAGAGGGAGGCTATAATGAGGGCCCTGGGGTCAGATGACTTCTTCCTTATACACGGGCCCTTCGGTACAGGGAAGACCCGTACACTCCATGAACTCATAAGGCAGGAGGTCAGGAGGGGTAACCGTGTCCTGGTGACGGCTGAGAGCAACGCTGCAGTTGATAACCTCCTTGAGGGAATCGCAGGTCATCTGAGGTGTGTCCGTCTCGGACACCCCCAGAGGGTCTCCAGGACCAACCTGCAGGAGACACTTGCATATAAACTTGAGAACCACCCCGACTACAGAAGGGTCCTCGAATACCAGGAGAGGATTGAAAGGCTCATTGAGGAGCGTGAAAGGCACCATAAACCCACCCCCCAGCTGCGCAGGGGGCTTACAGACAGTCAGATAATGATCAACGCCACAAAGAGGAGGGGCGCCCGGGGAATATCCCCCAATGTGATGATATCCATGGCCCGCTGGATAGAGGTCAACCAGCAGATAGATGAACTCCACAGGAAGATGCAGGAGGTTGAAGTTGAAATCGTTGACAGGATAATCCGTAACAGCCAGGTTGTCCTTGCAACCAACTCATCTGCGGCCCTAGAGTACATAGATAATGTGAAGTTTGATGTTGCAATTGTCGACGAGGCATCCCAGGCCACAATCCCCAGCATACTCATACCACTCTCACGTGCACCAAGGTTCGTGCTGGCAGGGGACCACCGGCAGCTTCCACCAACCATACTGAACCCTGAGGCCTCTGAACTGGAGGCTACCCTCTTTGAGGAGCTCATAGGGTCATACCCTGAGAATTCATGGATGCTGAACTGCCAGTACCGTATGAACCCTGCCATAATGGAGTTCCCAAACAGGGAGTTCTATGGGGGAAGGATAAGGGCCCACTCCTCCCTTAGGGAAATTTCAATACTGGAGGTTATATCCGCTGAAATCCCTGACTCCATGCCACACAGGAAAATTGCAGAAAGGGACCCTGTCCTCTTTATTGATACCTCAAGGGTTGGGGTGGGTGAGAGGAGGCTGAAGGGCTCAACGTCAATTCAGAACCCCCTTGAGGCGGACCTTGCAGTTATAATCGCTGGTGCACTCATGGGGATGGGTGTGAAAGAAGAGGAGATCGGTATAATAACACCCTACGATGACCAGGTGGACCTGATATCCTCCATGACAGGTGTTGAGGTTAACAGTGTGGATGGTTTCCAGGGGCGTGAGAGGGAGGTCATCATCATCTCAATGGTTAGAAGTAACAGTGAAGGTAACATAGGTTTCCTCAGGGATCTCAGGAGGCTCAATGTTTCACTTACAAGGGCAAGGCGCAAGCTTATAATAATAGGTGATACCGGCACCCTCTCATCCCACCCTTCCTACAGGAGGCTGATCGAATTTTGCAGGGAAAGGGGATTCCTATATGAACCATCAGCCGATGATCTGCGGGAGTGGAGTTCATGATTTTAGAACCAGTCCAGTGACACTCCACTAGTACATATACCCACATCTAGTGGAGTCCATGATCCTTAGAACCAGTCCTCAAGGCTTTTCTGTGTGAATGAAGCACCTTCAATTTTTTTAAGGGCCGCCATTACCCTTTCCTCTGAGAAGCCATGCTCGCCGCAGAGGAAATCTATGACCCCATCCCTATCAGGTTTCCTCCATTTCAGTTCATAGTCCCCGGTCACGTCAGGTTCAAGGAATATCCCCCTTAGGACGTCGGGGTCGCCTCCGATGTCCCCATCAACCTCCTCAATTACACTGAATACGTCACCCTTTTCCTTTATGAGTTTGAGTCCCCTCCTTGCACCTATCCCCTTTATTCCATCATTGAAGTCTGTGCCAACGAGGAGTGCCAGGTCCACGAGCTGTTCATGGGTGATTGAAAGATTCCTGAGGGCAGATTCCAGTTCAATTATCTCTGGTTCTTCCAGTTTTCCGCTGAGTGTGAGGTTTCTAACGACCCTGGGGGCTCCGAAGAGGAGGCAGTCGTAGTCCTGGGATGCCACTGCCCAGGCATCACCCCTCCTGACAATGAATGATGCCTGTGCCTCGCCTTCTCCAGGTGCCTGAACGTATGGTATCCCGAGGAGTTCAAGGAGCCTTTTGGAACTTTCAACTATATCCTGTGACATCCTCGAGGACCTCACAGCATACTTCCTTGCCCTCTCGATGTCCCCCTCCTCAAGGGCCCTCCTCCATTCCACTTCAGACTTCTTCCGGGTTTCAATACGCCTTGTTACTGTTTCGCCCTTGAGGTGATGGGATTTCCCATCAAAGACATAGGCCACCCTTATATCCCTCTCCATCACTGCCGCTGTCCTGTAGAGTATTCCGCTGAGGTGGGATGTCACCCGCCCCTCTGAGTCCATGAGGGGTGTTCCATCCCTCTGTCTTATGCTTGAGAGGAACTGGTATATGCTGTTAGCTGCATCAACTGCAACGGTGCGTCCCCTGAGATCATCAAGTCTTATCTTCTCTGCTGATATTATATCCTTTAATTTAACTCCCATGAAAACACCGTTACCGGAATTCTTCCCTGAACCAGTCGAATGGGAAGGTCTCCTTTATCCTTATTAGCACCTCGTCCTGGTGGATTATGTTGTAGGTCCTTGTGAGCATGGGGGAGTCTGTTTTGAATATTTCCCTGAGTTCACTGCTGGGACTTTCTATGTCAAGGATCTCTATCTCCCTGCGGGATTCTATACTGTGCTTCTTCAAGATCCTCCCTATGGGTATATCCGCCCTTATGAGGTCCTCTCTGAAGCCATCATCAAGCCTTGATAGTGGTATGTATGATACTGCGTGTATCAGGGGTTCATTATTTCCTATGACAACCACCCTGTGATTAACCATTTCCCCCGGGGATATCCTGAGTTTATCTGCGATTTCTGGAGTTGATGGTATGAATTCCTGTTTTATGGTCCTTATGGTTACTGTTCCCCTCAGCACGTCAAGTATCCTTGTTACCGAGCCATCTGTTGATAGCAGTATCTTCTGGGTGTTTGAGAGCCTCCCTATTATCCTCTCGATGCGTTCAATCTCCTCCATGACATTGACATCCATTTCCTGCCTCCCTCATAATGCGGGTCTTCCCATTAATTTTATTCGGGTGCGCTGATCACCCCTTTAACTGCCGATTCCGCCACGACCGCCGGGTTGGCCAGGTAGACCTTTGATGATGGGTCACCCATCCTTCCCCTGAAGTTCCTGTTGGTTGTGGCTACGCTAACCTCTCCTGGAGCCAGGACTCCCATGTGGGCCCCGAGACAGGGCCCGCAGCCCGGGTTGCAGACTATGGCTCCTGCCCTTAGGAAGGTCTCTATTAACCCATCCTCCAGTGCCCTGAGGTAGATCTCCCTTGAGGCGGGTGCAACTATGAACCTCACATCATCATGGACCCTTCTATCACCAAGGACATCTGCTGCCATTTTGAGGTCCTCGTAGCGGCCGTTTGTGCATGAACCAAGGAATGCCTCGTCTATGTGGGTTCCCTCAACTCTGTGAACGGGTGCCACGTTATCCACATCATCTGGACAGGCAACTTGTGGTTCGAGGTCAGAGACATCGAAGTGGTGGTCCTCCACGTACTGGCTGTCCTTATCTGAACGGTAAACCCTGAAGCCTCTCCCTGTCCTGGACTTTACATACTGGGTTATCTCCCTGCTGGGCTCCATTATACCGTTTTTGGCCCCCATTTCAACTGCCATGTTGCAGATTGTCATCCTTCCGGCAACGTCCATTTCATCAACGGTACTGCCTGTGAACTCCACTGACCTGTATGTTGCCCCGTCAACACCGATTTCTCCTATGATTTTCAGTATAACATCCTTGGCTGTGGTGAAACCCTGCAGTTGGCCTGTAACCTCGATGCGCATTGCCTCGGGCACCATGAACCAGGTTTTTCCTGTGGCGAATACCATTGCCATGTCTGTGGCTCCCATTCCAGTTGCGAATGCGCCGAATGCCCCGTATGTGCATGTGTGTGAGTCTGCACCCACTATGACCATTCCTGGGCGTGCAAATCCCTTCTCAGGGAGTACCTGGTGGCATATTCCCTCAGCGTTCTTGAAGATATTATTTATCCCCTGCTCAGATGCGAATTCAGATGTTACCCTCTGGAACTCTGCTGCCCCTATTGTGTTGGGTGGTACGTTGTGGTCGAATACCATAACTATTCTTTCAGGGTCCCATACCCTGTCGGGGCCTCCCCTTGAGGCTATCTCCCTGAATGTGCGGATTGTTGGGGGTGATGTGCCGTCGTGGGTCATTGCAAGGTCAACCCTGGCCTCTATTATCTCGCCGGGTGTGACCTCATCCACTCCGGCTGCATCTGCAAGGATCTTCTCTGTGATGTTCATTTTAACCACCTGAAAAACTATCTGAGGATACCTTCAATTCCTTCTCTCATGTTCATTCCAGCCACCTAGAAGTCAACAGGTCCCCTGACAGACCTTACGATCCTGTAGAAGAGTTCATCGTTAATGTATTTCCCCTTCTCCCTGTTTTTCTTTACCTCCTCCACTATCCTGCAGAGTTCCTCCCTTGTAACCTCTATACCGTACTCCTCAAGTTTTGCCTTGACCGCCCTGCAACCTGAGTGTTTGCCCAGGACTATCTTGCGCTGGTGGCCTATCATCTCAGGGAGGAACGGCTCATATGTTAGGGGTTCCTCTATCACGGCGTCCACGTGTATGCCTGACTCGTGCCTGAAGACGTTCTTTCCAACTATGGGCTTGTTTTCAGGCACCTTCATGCGGGTGTGTTTCTCAACAAGCCTTGAAAGCTCATACAGGACGCTGATGTTGAATCCAAGGTCAATGTCATAGATTATCCTCAGAGCCATTATGAGCTCCTCAAGGGAGGTGTTCCCGGCCCTTTCACCTATACCGTTAACTGTGGTTGAAACTGCGGTTCCACCTGCCAGGAGCCCTGCTATTGAATTTGAGAGTGCCATGCCAAAGTCATTGTGACAGTGCATTGCTATGTCCACTTTTATATCCTTTCGAAGTTCTCTTACAAGGTATTCCATTCCCTGGGGGCTTATGGCACCCACAGTATCTGCTATATGGACCCTGTCTGCCCCGTAGCTCTCAGCCTTCATGTATATCTGCTTGAGGAAGTCCAGGTCAGTCCTTGTGGCGTCCTCTGCTGAGAATGCCAGGAAGAGGCCGTGGTCCTTGGCATACTCTATGGAGTTCAGGCATACGTTGAGGGCCTCCTCCCTTGTGAGTTTGAGTTTGTGTTTGAGGTGGAGGTCGGATGTGGCCATGAAGGTTATGACGCCATCAACGTCGCAGTCAATTGCAACGTCTATGTCCTCCTTCTTTGTCCTGCTCAGGGCCAGTATATCTGCATTGAGGCCCTCATTGGCTATTGTCTTTACTGAAACCTTTTCCTGCTTTGATACGACCGGGAAACCACTTTCTATCTGGTGTATGCCGAGTTCATCCAGTTTCCTGGCTATTTCAAGTTTTTCCTCTGTTCCAAGGCATACGCCCGGGGTCTGTTCCCCGTCGCGGAGTGTGGTGTCATAAATCGTGATCTTATCAGGAAATTCTAATTCAGCTTCCTTATTGAAGGGACTGACGAAGTATTTCAAGGGATTACCACCTTAACTGATTTATTAAAATGAAGACTCTAGCATTTATTTAAATTTGATATTTAAGTATAAAAGGTTTGAGAGTACAGCCGTCTTCCGGTCTGCATCTTTTAGCTGTTGGTGGTTGTCCTGGCGCTTTCAGCTGTAGATGGTGTGCAGTTACGGGGGGTGCTGGTTTTAATTGCCTGTGGTTTTCCGGCGCTTTTCAGCCTCCATGCTCAGGAAGCGTAACCAGCGTCAGCCTCAAGAAGCCCAGATTACCCGAATCATGCCTGATCCATCTATCCACCTTTAGCCTCAAGAAGTTCGAGGTAGGATTTTCTCTCAAATCCCCCACTTACCCCCAGTTTTCTGTAGAGCTCAAATATCTCGCTGAGGGCATCCCCGTAGTCACTGCCATCAGGTAGGTCCCTCTCTATTTCAAGGTAGTTCCCGAGGCCCCTCACGGTGTCAATGGATAGGGTGAAATCTCCAAGTGAGTAGGTTCTCCTCTCCTTGAAGACCTCTCTAACCCTTTGAAATCCAAGGGACTCAAGTATTCCTGCTGCTGTTTCAGCGTCTGCAACCTCAACCTCCAGTTCCTTTCTGGTCTTGCTCCTATCATCAATTTTGGGGCCCTTGTAGGTTATGAATGTCTTTTCACCTGTTTTTCTTATTCTCAGCGCTTCGTCGGTCTCTGCAAAGTCCCTGTGGGGGGCATTGAAGTATACGTCGCTCTGTTCCTCATCTGAAACATGGCGCCCACCAAGTGATATTATGCGTTCGCTTACCTCATCCCCGCTGGAAATTTTAGCCTTAACCTCAACCTCTATCAAACTCTACCACCCTTCAATACCACTGGATACACCGGTATCCTCAAGTCCAGCGTATTCCCTTAAAAACTGTGCCGATTCATCCAGCTCCTCAAGGAGGGCATCTATGATCCTGTCAACACCCTCATATGGACCGAGGATATCATCTCTTTCATCCAGAATACTCTTTCTCTTCCGCAGGTCTCCCCTCACCGGGGGGTCCCTCATTCTCTCAAGGTACTGCCTTCTGATGATCCTCATGTCCATATGGAGATTGTACCTTATCCTCTTAAGGTTTTTTATGTATCCCGCAACCTCCCCCAGAAGCTCAAGGGCCTCCTCTCTGTTTGAGGGATTTATTTCAAGTCCCTCAACTCCAAGTTCCTCAACCTGTTCCTTGTAGATTCTCGGATCAATGACCACATCATCCCCCCAGCAAGGACCCCGGGTCCTGAAGAATCCTGTATATGTTATCACTATGAAAATCAAATTATTTAAATTGTGGTATAAAGGGACAAATATATTTTACAGAGAATAACCGCAAGGGGATGAATGATTTCAATGCACTGCCTGAATTATTAAATATGTTATTATCTATAATAACTAGTTTTTTACGTCAATATTAATATAGGTGCATTTAAATTTATATGTAGGTTTAAACTTCACCGGGAGGTATCTAGTTGACAGATGTGGATATCAAGATAGAAAATATTGTTGCTTCTGCAACCCTTGGGAAATCCATTGATCTTCAGACAGTTGCTGAAGCCCTTGAAAATGTTGATTTTAACCGGGAACAGTTTCCTGGTCTTGTATACAAATTAAAGGAGCCTAAAACCGCTGCTCTGATCTTTGGATCAGGTAAACTGGTATGTACGGGTGCTAAATCCATTGAGGATTCCAAGAGGGCCATAAAACTCACAGTTGATATGATGAGGACCATGGACCCTGATATACCCGAGGAATTTGAGATAAAGATCCAGAACATTGTTGCCTCGGCAAACCTCGGGAAACCCCTGAACCTTGAGGCCGTTGCCCTGGGGCTTGAGAACACAGAATATGAACCTGAACAGTTCCCTGGCCTTGTTTACAGGCTGGATGAACCGAAGGTTGTTCTGCTGCTCTTTGGTTCAGGGAAGGTTGTGTGCACAGGTGCCAAGAGTGCTGAGGACGCTAAGCTTGGAGTTGAAAAGACCAAGGCAAGGCTTGCCGAGTTAGATCTGATTTAATGGTGATATTTTTGATTAAACTTGTAGTTTTCGATCTTGACAATGTCATTATTGATGGGGAAGCCATAGACGAGATAGGGAAAATCGCTGGAGTCGAGGAGGAGGTAATGGAGATCACCGAAAAGGCCATGCAGGGTGATGTTGACTTCGAATCCTCCATAAGGGAAAGGGTAAAGCTCCTCAAGGGAACAGCGGTTGAGGATATAAAGGCAGTTGCAGATGAATTACCCCTCATGGAGGGTGCCGAGGAGACCATCAGGGCCCTCAAGGAGAAGGGTTACCGGGTTGCGGTTATAAGTGGAAGCTTTGACCTTGTGGCCGAGCCCATCAGAGATAAGCTTGGTATTGATTACCTCTTCTGCAACAGGCTCCATGAGGAGGACGGTGTGCTGACCGGTGAAGTGAGCGGACCTCTTGTGGAAAACTCAAAGTATGATGTTCTCTGTAAGATCCTCGATGAGGAGGGTATAAGTACCAGCGAATGTGTTGCTGTTGGTGATGGCGCCAACGACATATCCATGATACAGGCAGCCAGGTTGGGGATAGCATTCAATGCAAAGCCCGCCCTCAGGAAGAAGGCTGACGCCGTGGTTGAGGATAGGGACCTCAGAAAAATACTGCCCATAATCGAGGAGATGGCTGAGGTGGACGATAAGCTGGATAAACTCGGCTACGATGAGGTAATGGACCTTAAAAATGAATACGAGGAGAAGCTCTCAGGCCTGGCATCTGAAAGGGATGAACTGAATAAAAAGGCCCGTGAAATGAAAGAACTCAGGGATAAACTCAATACTGAACTTCGTGAAACCCTCAACAGGGCTGTTGAACTCAGGGACAGACGTAATGAGATAAATACAAAGGTTGAAGAGAACAAGAAGCTCAGGGACGAGATAAACCAGGAGATAAAGAAGCTTGAGTGGTCATCCGGTGGTCGTGACCGGATAAAGATAGAGAACGAGATCCGGAGGATAGATAAGATCATAGAAACAAGGGTCCTTGACATTAACAAGGAGAATGAACTGGTCAAGACCGCCAATGAACTACGTAAGAAGCTCATGAAGATCCAGGAGGATGAGGAGACCAGACAGAAGGCCCTTGAACTCAGGAAGAAGTCAGAGGAATACCATGAGAAGGTGGTCTCACTCTCAGAGGAGGCCCAGAAGTATCATGAGGAGATGCTTGAGTACTTCAGAAAGACGGATGAGATACGTAAGAAGGCTGATGAAGCCCATGAGAAGTTTCTTGAATTCCGAAGGATGGCCTCGGAGAAACATGAGGAATTCAAGTCAACCCTTGGCAAAATTAAGAGGATAAACGAAAGGATCAACGCCCTCAGATCAGAAAAGAGAAACGTTAAAAGAAGGGCCACCCGTGAAAGGGATCTTGAGGAGAAGGAGAGGGCCCGTGAAATATATGAGAAATTCAAAGAGGGTAAGAAGCTTACTAAGGATGAAATTCTTCTTCTCCAGAAGCACAGGATCGTTTAGGGGATCATATATGTGTGAAGGGAAGTCCTCAGACGAAGAGAAGATAGAAGTGTGCTTCATATGCCATAAGAAGTTCAACATAAACGCCGATGACTCAAGCCATTATCATTACGGCAAGTATCCCATGTGCAGTTACTGCAGTGACTTCTATGGATTCTACAGGTGACGGTTCCGAGTGGTAAGATGCACGAAGTTATAATATGTGAGAAGCCCAAGTCATCAGAGAAGATCGCAGGAGCACTCTTTCCAGATGCAGAGAGAAAGAAGTACAGAAAGGTGTCCTACTGGGAATATTCTGAAGGCAATAAAAGGGTGACCATCGTATCAGCCGTTGGGCACCTCTATTCACTTCGCCCGAGTAAACCCGGCGAAGAGCACTTCTTTGACCTTGAATGGGCGCCCCTTCATGAGATTGATAAGAAGAAGAACTACGTTAAGGATTACCTCAATGTAATAAAAAAGTTCGCTATCGGCGCTGACCGCTACATACATGCCTGTGATTACGACATAGAGGGTACACTCATCGGTTTCAACGCCATCAGATATGGCTGCGGCGAGGATGCGCTCAAGAAAACCGTCAGGATGAAGTTCTCAACCCTCACAGGGGATGAGATACAGAGCGCCTATGAGAACCCCATAGAACTTGACTGCGGGCAGGTGGACAGTGGCGCTGCACGGCACATCCTTGACTTCATATTCGGTGTTAACATCTCAAGGTCCCTCATGAAATCCGTGAAGGAGGCCACAAACCGCTTCATTAAATTATCTGCCGGTAGGGTTCAGACCCCCACCCTTGCGATACTCGTTGAAAGGGAGAAGGAGATAAGGGAATTCGAACCGGTCCCCTACTGGATAATCCAGGCAGAACTGGAATCAGGGATCGTGGCAGAGAGCAGAAGGGGTAAGATATTCCAGCGCCCCCTTGTTGATGAGGTCCTTGAGAGGTGTGGTGGCAGCGATGCCTCGGTCAGAGGTGTGAAGGTAAGGGACACAGTAAGGAAACCGCCTGTGCCCTTTGACCTGGGATCACTCCAGTCAGAGGCATACCGTGTATTTGGATTCAGCCCCAAGAAGACCCAGACCATCGCACAGAACCTCTACACCGAGGGTTACACCTCCTATCCCAGGACATCATCCCAGAAACTCCCTGAAAGCATAGGTTACCGTAAGATACTGGACAGGCTTTCAGAGGACCCCCGGTTCGGTGCGCACATTGAAGGGCTCAGGGAACCCCTAAAACCCCACGAGGGTAAAAAGGTTGATGATGCACACCCTGCAATACACCCAACAGGTCTTCTCCCATCAGATCTTTCCAGTGATGAAAGAAAGATCTATGAACTCATCGTCCACCGTTTCATAAGTGTATTCAGAGAGGATGCCATTCTACAGACAATGAGGGTCGACCTTGAAATAGGAGGGGAGGAGTTCAGTTTCTCAAGAAAGAGGGTGAGCAAGAGGGGATGGATGGATAGCTACCCCTACACCCGCATTGAAGATGAGGTTTTCCCTGATATATCCAAGGGGGATGTTATGGGCGTTGTGGGGGTATCCGCCTTGGAGAAGGAGACAAAACCTCCGGCCAGATACAATGAGGCCTCACTCATAAGGGAACTGGAGAAGAGGGGCCTTGGAACCAAGTCAACCCGTGCCGATATAATAGCCAAACTCTATGACAGGAAGTACATTGAGGGTAAGAAGATACGTGTGAGCCCCCTGGGTGAGAACATAATTGACACCCTCACAAAGTACTGTGAGAAGATAACCAGTGAGGAGCTCACAAGGCAGTTTGAGAGGGAGCTCGAGGAGATCATGGAGGGAAAGATAAGCCGCGGCAGGGTGGTGGATGAGGCCATAGAGGAGGTTAAATCCATACTCAGCGATATTGAGAGGAACATGAAGGACATAGGCAGGGACCTCTATAAAGCCTATCAGGACAGCAGGGTTGTGGGTGAATGCCCTGAATGTGGCAGGAATCTTGTCATAAAATATTCCCCCAGAAACAAAAGCACCTTTGTGGGGTGTTCAGGCTACCCTGATTGCAGAACAGTGTATTCACTTCCCCGGGGGGCCAGTGTACTTAAAAGTCGCTGCGAAAAATGCGGCCTTCCCATGATATCCTATGGCAGGCCACGTCAGAGGGCCTGCCTTGACCCATCGTGTGGGAAGAAGGAATCCAAAGGTGAAGAAATCGTTGGTAAGTGTCCTGAGTGTGGATCCGATCTTATAAAACGTTCAGGGCGTTACGGTGAGTTCGTGGGCTGCAAGGGATTCCCCAAGTGTCGATTCACCTGCTCGGTTGACGATGTTCAGGCTGCATGATGGGGTACATTTTCACCGGGACACTGCCTCAGCCTGTAGACAGATCAAAGTTTATAAGTGTTTACTGAACTAAAGAGTATACATCATCCATAAGTTCCTGAATTTATTACCAAGAAGGTAAAGAGGCGGTTAAATGGACATCAGAAATTTGCTTGAAAAATTGAAGCCCTTCATAATAATTATACTGCTGTTCTCAGCCGTATTCTATATAAGGGCAGAGGCCAGTAACATTGGAGGGGTCCCTGCTGATGCAAAGGACTTCTATAAGGACTCAGATGGACTGCCATACTTCAGTGAGATGGACTCATACTACAACTACAGGCTCACAATGAATTACCTCACCAGGGGCATAATGGGGGATACCCTTGTTGATGGCAAACCATACGACCTCCACTCCTACTACCCACCGGGAAGACCTGTTGATTACCCTCCACTCATAGTTTACATAACCTCCGCTGCCTACAGGGTGGCAAACATCTTTGGAGACTTCAGCCTCAAGGAGGTGGCCTTCTGGATGGGGGCCCTAATAGGTTCCCTCTGCGTCATCCCTGCCTACCTCTTCGTCAGGAGAATCACCAATGATTATGGGGGCATCGCAGCGGCCCTGGTGGTTGGGCTGGTCCCCACCTACGTTGCCCACACCTACGCCGGTTTCTTTGACACCGACATGTTCAACTTCGTTCTTCCACTGCTGGTGTTCTGGTTCTTCACAGAGAGCATGCTTGCAGTGGACCTGAAAAGGAAAACAGCCTATGCGCTTGCAGCTGCAGTTTCAGTGCTTGTATTCTCGGCTGCATGGGTCGGTTACATATTCTATCTGGCCGTTCTGGTGGCCTTCATAATAGTTTACTCCGTGATCTCAAGGTACGTTCTGGGTGAGAAACCAGATAGGGAGTTCACGGGTAAGCTTGACTGGCTGCTGCATCAGCGCGAGATATTCCCCCTCCTGGTTCTCCTCTTAGGTGGCGGGATTCTCATAGGCATATTCGGAGGATTTTCCAGCCTGGCCGGTGCCGTGACGGGTCTTGTGAGCACCACCCAGATACAGGCAACGGCCCAGACAACAGCCTACCCCAACGTTTATGTGTCAGTTTCAGAGCTACAGATCCCTGAATTCATAACCACAGGGGCCGGGGCAAAGAACCTGTTCATGCCAGGACAGGGAACGGTTGTTGGTGGTGTTGGTGGCCTTCTGGTATTCCTTCTCGGTGTACTTGGTGTCGCAGCCCTCCTCTGGAAGTACCGCCAGCCTGAAGTTCAGATAAAGGAACCTGAAAGGAAGATTAAAGCCGGCAAGAAGAGCAAATTCATTAAAAGACAGAATAAAAACAGGACCGCCGACAGTGAGATGAAGCACCGGTATCTCCTATACGCGGTACTCATGGTTGTATGGCTGGTGATGAGTGGATACGCTGTCACGAAGGGTTCAAGGTTCATACCAACCTTTGCAATACCCCTGGGACTTTCAGCAGGGATATTCACTGGATTCCTGGTTGAATACCTCAGGGAAAATATTAAGACAACATCCTCCATTGCACTGGTTGCCTTTGTGGCTGCTATTGCAATTGCAATGCCCTTCGGTGTCTCAGTTGCTGTTAAACTCCTTGCAGGGGTGATTGCAGCTGGATTCATATACCTGGTCAGGAAGCCAGAGGTCAGGGCCCCTGTCATGATGGCCCTTGTTGTGCTGGCGGTGGTGGCCCCATCTGTGAGCGGAGCGCATTCACTGACATCATCTGTTGCGCCGGGCACAGATGATGGGATGTGGAAATCAATGGAGTGGATCAAGAAGAACACCAGCAAGGACACCGTGGTCATGTCATGGTGGGACTTCGGCCACCTCTTTGCCGTTGCAGCCGACAGGCCCGTGACGTTCGATGGTGGTTCACAGAACACTCCAAGGGCTTACTGGATCGGTAAGGCGCTGACAACCAGTAACGAGACACTCTCAAGGGGTATACTCACAATGTTATCATCCAGCGGGGACCTTGCCTATGAAACCCTCGACAACTACACAAATGACAGTGGTAAAACCGCCGAGATACTCACATCCACCCTGGGACTTTCAAGGGATGATGCCAGGGCAGTTATGACGGGACGCTACGGCCTCACAGAGAGGGAGGCTGACAGTGTACTCAGATACTCACACCCATCAAAACCAAAATCCTTCGTACTTGTACTCAGCTCTGACATGCTCGGAAAGGCACCATGGTGGACATACTTCGGGACCTGGGACTTCAAGAAGAAAACAGGGTCAAGGTACGGCTACTATCCATCAATGGGAAGTTCAAAGCCCCAGGTTGTGAACAACACAACCGTGATTCAGACCGTCAACACAATGGTGGAGGACAACCTGGTTGGAACCATCATAGAGAAGAAAGGAAATACAACAAATGCAACGATAGCCATTGGTAACAACAGGGCCGTTCAGAGGATAAACCCCCACAAGCTCATAATAATAGAGGGTAACCTCCTTGTCAGAAATGAGATTGTGGACAGCAATGCCCAGCTCAGCCTAATTGTCATTGGAAGCGGAAACCAGTACACAACTGTGATAATGAACAGGGAACTGGAAGACGCGGTATTCACGAAACTGTTCCTCCTGGGCGGATTCAACCAGACATCATTTAAGTTCCTTCATCAGGAACCGGGTGTGCTGCTTTGGACGGCAGCATAACCATATTTTTTTATAATCCACAAGAAGTAGAAAAATAATTTAAAAAAGCACATAACCATTTTTTAATCTAAGAAATCAACATTCAGTGAAGAAAAATTAATTTTTCAGTAGCGTTTGGCCATCTTGGCCCTGAGTATGTCTGTTGCACTGACTACGCCAATGATCTCGTCATCATCCTCAACCAGGAGGCGCCAGACAACGTTCTTGACCATCCTCTCAGCGGCCTCCTTCAGGGTTGCCCCTGGCGGGATTGTGACAAGGTCCCTCTCCATGACCTCCCATACCTTGACCTCTCCAAGATCATCCCCCTCGGCAATTGCCTCAAGCACGTCCCAGGTGGTTACAATTCCAACCTTGACACCATCCTTGACAACAACCGAGCTCCCCTTGCCGTTCTCAACATAGTTTCTGAGAACATCCGCAAGGCTGGCCGATATGTCAATGGTGTCAACATCTGTAACCATAACGTCCTCAACCCTCATAAAATCACCGTGGTATATTATGAATTTTATGATATAAAATTATAAGGGAAAATATTTAATAATGTGGATTAGAGAACATTGAATGATTACACTGATTTTGCCCCGCTTCAACAATGTTCATGTGAGTATTATGGATATCGAGGAGAAGATCAAAAAGATAGAAGAGGAGATACAGAGGACCCCATACAACAAGGCCACAGCACACCATATAGGGAAACTGAAGGCGAAGATCTCCCGCCTGAAGGAGGAGGCCCTCCAGAGAAGGTCGTCCTCAGGGAAGGGGAAGGGTTTCCATATAAAAAAGTCAGGCGACTCCACCGTTGTCCTCATAGGTTTCCCCTCTGTAGGTAAATCCACACTTCTCAACGAACTCACCAATGCAGAGTCAAAGGTTGGGGAGTACCAGTTCACAACCCTTGAGATAGTTCCTGGTGTGATGGAGTACCGGGGGGCCCAGATACAGATCTTCGACATACCCGGGATAATCACAGGTGCCTCAAGAGGTAAGGGCCGTGGAAGGGAGATACTTTCGGTTGCAAGGAGCGCTGACCTCATAGTCATAGTCCTTGATGTCTTCAACACTGACCACATGGACGTGATCCTCCGTGAACTTCGGGATGTTGGCATAAGGCCCAACGAGACGCCCCCTGATGTGACCGTGAAGAGGAGAAAGCTTGGTGGTGTGAAGCTGTCCTCGACAGTTGAACTGACCCACCTTGATGAAAAAATCATAAGATCCGTGCTCAATGAGTATGGCATCCACAACGCCGATGTGCTCATAAGGGAGGATATAACCGTTGACCAGTTCATAGATGTTATGGAGGCAAACCGCGCCTACATACCCGCCATCACCGTTATAAACAAGATAGACCTCATGGATGAATCCTATCTAAATCATATAAAGCAAAAATTCCCCGACGCCCTGCTGATATCTGCAGACAGGAACCTGAACATTGATGAGCTCAGGGAGGAAATATTTAACCGCCTTGGGCTTATAAGGATATACATGAAGCCACAGGGACAGAAAGCAGACTACAGTGAGCCTTTAATAATTAAAGAGGGTTCAACCGTTGGTGACGTGTGTCAGAAACTCCACAGAGACTTTGTTCGTAAATTCCGGCACGCCAGGGTCTGGGGCAGCTCGGTTAAATTTGACGGTCAGAAGGTCGGGATCGACCATGTCCTCAACGATGAGGATGTGCTGAGGATCATCATAAAGAAGTGAACACCCTTAGGGAACAATTAAAATGTGTATCACAAACGAACAATTAAAATGTGTATCA